>DASZMF010000492.1:0-10521 GCA_035552035.1 Candidatus Angelobacter sp. | reverse complement strand
CGTCTTGGCTGCGGGCGCGTTTTTATAAGCATGTTCAATTTGCGGGTCGGCCATGAAAGCGCGCAGCAGCGCCTGCAGATGCGGGTCACGCATGGTGTCAACAAACTCGCGCACCGTCTGCCACAATGCGCCAATATCTTTGGTGGTGCGCGGAAGGTAGTCTTCAAATTCAACTTCCTTCTCTTCCATCGACCGCACTTTGTGGAGCGTGAGCTGAAAGCGGCCATTGAATTTGTTGAGCAGTCCGCGCACCTTCACAAAATCATCCTGCTCAAAGCAGTTGATGTGGTCGGCTACGTTGTCCCACATCTTGGCGTCAAGGTGACCGGTGCGGTCAGCAAGCGTGAGCGCCAGGTAGAGCTCGCCACTCTTCTTGGGCTTGGCTTGTTTGGACACCACGAGAAACGAAGTGGTGATCACCTGGTTCTCAAAACGCACGCTGTCGGATATATAGAACTCTTTCATGGCTATCAGTAGAGTTTACTGCAATTCGCGGCAGGATGAGCGACCGCCACCTGTGAAAATCAGTACGCGCCGGGTTCGACTTTCCAGTGGTCAAAAATACGGGCGGAGACAAAAACGTCAAACAGGCCGCGGTCCAGTTCACCGTCAGAAACGGAGAGCTCCAGAATTTCCAGAGCCTTCTCAATCGACACGGCTTTTTTGTACGGGCGGTCGGCAGCGGCGAGCGCGTCAAAAATATCAGAGATGGTCATCATGCGCGTCTGCATGGGAATTTCCGGCGCGGAAAGCTTGTAAGGATAGCCGGTGCCATTCAGTTTCTCATGGTGTCCGCGTGCAATCTCAGGGATGTTGCGCAGCTCATTGGTCCAGGGAATCTGCTGCAGAAAACTGACCGTGTGCAGCACATGCGATTCAATCTGCAGGCGCTCTTCTTCATCGAGCGAGCCCTTGCGGATGGAAAGCATCTGCACTTCTTCAGAACTTAAGATTGGCCGCTTCTTCCCTTCCAGATCTTCATAATGCAGATTGGCGATCTGCAACAGGCGGTCAAAATTTCCTTCTGGCAGAACCGTGGGCTCGTTGGCCCAGATGATGGCCCTGGCGTGTTCATTCACTTCATTCATCTGGTCGGCCAGCCGGGAATCGAATTTATTTTGTGCCGCCAGATAATCTTCACGCCCGTTCTGCAAAAGATAATCGAGCTTGGATTGCAGATTTTCATTTTCCAGCGTGCGTCGCACCAGGCCAAAACGCTGCTTAATAACCTCAAGCTGCGCGGGATAAAGCTTCTTGGCCTTGACCAGCACTTCTTCTCGAACGCCTACCTTGCCAAAGTCATGCAGCAGGCTGGCATAACGGATTTCACGCACCTGGTCGCGAGAGAAGCGAACGTTGGCATAAGGGCCGCTGTCTGCACGGTCCAGGGCCTCTGCCATGGCGACGGTGAGATTCGCCACGCGGAAGGAGTGTCCGGAGGTTGCAGGGTCGCGCGTTTCAATTGCGGTAACAGCGGCGCGCACAAAGCCTTCAAACAAACGCTGGATGGAGTCATACAACTGGCTGTTTTCCAACGCCACCGCAGCCTGCCCAGCCAATGACAGCACAATCTCCTGCTGGCGCGGCGTGTAAGCCAGCACCTGATGATCAATGGCTTCAGGAGAATCCAGCCGCGCGGAAAAATCCCGCTTGGCATTGATCAGCTGCAACACGGCGATGATTTTTTCTTTCTGGTTGCGAATGGGCACAGCCAGAATGGAGCGCGTGCGATAGCCGGAGTCTTCATCAAATTTGCGGTTGATGGCGTAAGGAACGTCCGCCGGAAGATTGTACGCGTCTTCTATATTCACGATCTCGCCGGTCAGCGCGACGTAGCCGGCAATCGACTGCTCATTAATATTGATAGCAACTTCGCGGAACGGAACTTCCACGGTGTCATTCTGCGCCAGCTTAAAACGCAGTTGCTCGTGCGGCTGCTGGTCCTGCATGGGCGCGCCCAGCGCGTCGGGCGTGGGTGCAAATAAAAGCGATTGGCGCAGTGGGCCATCACTGGTGTTCTCCACCAGATATACCGAGCCTGCGTCACTGCTGGTAAATTCGCGCGACTTGGTAAGAATCAGCTCCAGCAGTTTTGCCGGATCATGTTCCGCGGAGAGCGCCATGCCAATCTGGTTGAGCTCATGAATTTCCTGGCTTGCGCCGGCCAGACGCTGGTTTACCTCATGCCGGGTATGCACCAGATGAATGTGATCGAGCGCGTTGTCTGCCATGCGCTCCAGCAAACCTTCAGGAACGTCATACGGCAGATAGGCATAGACTGCGCCGTCATTGCGCGGATCTTTAAAGCGGGAATTGGCCAGAGCGAGCACACGCGTGTTGGGAACGCGCAGCTGGTTGTAATACCGCTCCACCAGGTCTTCCTTGGAGACCAGGATGATCCGCTCCACATCCGAGTGTTCGGCGGAGATTTCTTCAAAGAGCATGCGGCGGAAGCGCTGCACGCCAATGAAATATTTTGCGGTAACCGGATCTTCTGCAAAAGACGCAACAATGGGCAAGGCCCGCAAGCCTGGCATATCGCGTCGCTTTGGAAACACGGCAGAGCTCATTGGTGGAGGGAGCAGAGGAAGTTAGCCCCAAATATTGTGATATTTGCTGTGATTTTACCAAATTGGCGTGCCTTGGAATAGCTGGATGACTGCAGTACTCAGCACTTGAGTGCTCAAAAAGGCACGTCTTAAGGGTATGCCGCGGCACGACTTCAGATAAAAACCCTAGCCGCATTGAAGAATTTTCTTAACCGTCCGATGTACTAGGTAATTGTTGCCGAGCGGACCCTCCGCCTTAAAGAGACCAATTGAATAATAACTATAACGCTCCAAGTGGTAGCTCAACTCCCATATGTCGCCAATGCCAGCAGGCGATCGAATTAAAAAATGAAAATGATTTTTTGGATAATTTTGGCGGCTTCGTGCGCCTGCGTTGTGCGGCGCCCGATTGCGGCCATGAAGACTGGTACAAAGAACCGGTACTTCAACCAGCTGCCAGAGTCGTTAGACGGGCCCCGGAAGAAGGTCCTGGCGAGGTGTGGGTGCACGATGTAATGCTTGGACTCAGCTTCAAAACCGAGAGCACCCAGAATCACGAATAACAGTCAGCTTTTGCCCAGCGCTTTTTTGAGTTGAGCAATAATCTCTTTCACTGATGGCGCAAGATTCCCTTCAGGATCGAGACGCAGGCATTCTTCAAATTCGGTCAGCGCAGCTTCAGGGTCTTCGCGCTGAATATCGATGTTGCCCAGCAGCGCGTGCGGGCCAGCATAATCCTTGTTGAGTTCAATGGCCTGGCGCACATGCGGCTCTGCGGCCTGCCACTTGCCCAGTCCCCATAGACTGCGGGCCAGCTCATAATGCGCTTCCGCCAGGTCAGGACGAATCTCCAGACTGCGTTGCAGCGGCTTTTGCGCGGCAGCGTAATTCCTCTGCTCGTTCAGAGCCGATCCCGCGCCTAAATAAGCTTTGGCGTTTCCGGGCTCAACTTTAGCCGCTTCTTCAAACGCCCACTGCGCCTCACTCCACTCTTGCAACTGCATGTGCGCCAGCCCTTGCAGCATATAAGCCTGCCCGTACCATGGATCGAGTTTGGCCGCGCGCTTGAATTCTTCAAGACTTGCCCGGGCGTCATGCTTTTTGAAGAGCAAATCTTCGCCTTTGCCCATGGCGTCTTCCACTTCAGGCACGGAACGGCGCTGGCGCGTTTGCGGCGTGGGCGCGGGTGAAGCGGCAGGATTGGCAGAAGGACGATCTGCGGGGCGCTGCGACTGACTGGTGCTTTCATTGTTCTGGGCGAGGCATAAAAAAGGAAAGCCACATATCAATAAAAAAACTATACAAAGAAAATAAGAACCACGACTCATCTGGTAACTCGTTTTTCAAATTTTGACGGAGGCAAAAAGATCGCCAAAACAATAAATCCAAGCAGCAGGACTATTTCTGTCCATACGTGGCCAAATCGGTAAACGCGCACTAAAAAAATCAACACTGAGAGCGGGATTAACGGCCACCGGGTTTTTAGCCTAGCCTGAATATATTGTTTCATTCACAAAGATTGTATGGCTTCACCGCCTTGGTTTCCATGGGGAGCGGTGTCTTCTCTTCTGAACGAAAAACCGCTGTGTTCTTGCGAACACAGCGGCGAGAAACTACCTATAAAACAAGAATCAGGCTAGAAGGTAAACTTCAGTCCAAATTCCAGTGCGCGCGGCGAGCCCAGGTCAAATACGCCGGAGCCGGGCAGGATGCGCGTTTGCAGATGGTCAGTTGATGTAGAACCGTTGACGGAGCCTGGGACGGAGCCTGGGCCGGTATTCAATATGCCGTTCAGCGTATTGTTTGCGCCGTCAAGGTTCGATTGGTTAAAGGCATTGAAGATGGAAACGCTGGGCTCAAGGGTCATCCCTTCGCGCAGCTTTCTGGGATAGCTGAGCTTAAGATCCACGGTCTTCAGCCAGCCCAGGCTCTGGACGGAAGTTGGTGCATCCAGAGTTGGAATCACCGCTCCTATCTGCTGCAATTGCGCCAGAGTCATCAGGCCATTATTGATTAATACCTGGCCTGCTGGCGTTGCGGTACCCGCCACGGTTGCGTTGAAGTTGCTGATGAAAGCAGCCAAATCTTTTGGCTTAATGCTGCGTCCATAAGCGCCAAGTTTTGTGCCCGGGACAAGATCGCCCAGGCCTGCATACGCGCCGCTGCCATCGCCAGAACCGTCACCGGTTACGTCGCTGACAAAGATGCCGCCCAGGTCTCCGCCTGCGCTTCCGCCGGGCAACGTGAGATTCACGGGCAACGGACTATATACGTGGCCTACGACGCCGAAGCGAATGTACCAGGGGAGATCAAAGGTGCCGCCGAAGGAAAGTTGATGGGTGCGGTCCAAGCCATTCGGGCCAAGGAAAGCGTTGGGTGAGTTGTTATCAACCGCAGTGTTGACGAAATCAGAGTCAACTGCATCGCCATCGTACCGGGAAAGTGCGTATGAAACCTGCAGGTTAGCAGTTTTGATGCCCCGGAACGGATGGTTAACATTTGCGCGCAGTGAAGTCTGGAAGGCGTTGTACAGTGAACGCCCACCAGAGAAGAGCATCTGGTTCACGCCTAGCTGTGGGTTAATGCCGCCGAAAGCGGGAACAATGTTTACGGGGTTTCCACCAACATTGTGAATACAGGCACCAAATGCCTGAGATCCGCCACCGCAAACGTTGGTGCCGGAATCCAGGCCGTTTCCTGCAAAGGTGGCAACAGTAGCGTGATTGGCAATTGCGCAATCAATTGACGCGGAATCAGTACCTGTTCCACAACCCGCTGCGGCGTTGGTTGCAGAAATGGCATTGAGAGCTGCCTGTTTGTTGAAGAACCGCACATCGCCGACGTGATTGGTGTCAATGGCCAGCAGAGTATGTGTGCCAACGTTGCGGAGATAGTCAGCATTCCACACAATGCCTTTGCCCAACTGCTTTTCGAACCCAATGTTCATTTGCAGCGAACGTGGTGTCCGATAGTTCGGAGCGAACATATTGATGCCGTTCAGGTTGCCACTAGCGGAAAGACTGTTGCCGATGAAATTGCCGTTGGAAGCAGCACCCGTGGCCAAAGTTGCAGCCTGGAACGCAGCCTGCAGCTGGATGATCTGTTGCGACACGTTGCCGATAGGCTGCCCGCAGATCGTGGAGAGATCAGCAAACGGCGCTCCGCCTGGCAATGAGAAACCAGGGTTCACTGACCCGCCAGCGCAAGGAACGCCGGTGCCGTTGAACAGGCCCTGAGGGAGGCGGCCCGCACGGTCAAACAAGTTGTTGTTGAAAATCGAATTCTCGTAGTAGAGGCCGATGCCGCCACGGATGACCGTTTTTCCAGTTTTGAATGGGTCCCACACAAAACCGAAGGTTGGGCCAAAATTGTGTCCCGGATCGCGAACCCTGTCTCCCAAGCCTTGTCCAAAAAGATCAAGGATGTTGCCGTTACACGGAGTTCCGGCTGTGGCTAGATTGGCTGCAGCGGTGGGATCCAGCTGCGAGCAGGGAATCGGTCCCAGATCACTGTCAGTACGGCCAGTGTCATGAACGTAGCGAATGCCGTAATTGATGGTGAGGTTTGGCAGGATCTTCCACTGATCGCCAACATAGAACTGCATGCGATTATCAGGACCTAATCCGCCTGCTGGCAGGCCGAAAGCCGGCTTTTCTGAAGAGAAGCCCTGGCCATTGCCAAGAATCACAGTCTGCACCGGATAGTTCAGCGGGTTAGCTGCGCCGCCGGCAAAAGTATTTGAAATACAATTGGTTGCAGCGCCAACGCAGGTAACCAGACCGGTTGGGTCTGCATTGATCACAGGCGCCAGAGCAAAGAACTCAGCGAATCCGCCGCCCTGAATGCGGTTGTAGCCAATGCCATAGCGCAGAATGTGCGCACCAATGCTTTTGCTTCCGTCATACTTAATTTGCGTATTCTGCTGGAAGGTTTTCTGCGGAGCCAGAATGCTGGGGCCGGAGCAGAATTGGTCCTGGCCGCCAGCGGTACAAGTTGCTGAAGGACCAATGCTCAAGCTGGTGCCTGGATTAGGATCAAAAGAATTCTGTGATCCATCGGTAATGCCATTGCGGAACTTGGTGAAGCCGAACCGGATGGCGTGAGTGTAGCTTCCAGTCTGGAAGTTCAAGCCGACCACATGCACGGGAGTATTGTTCACATTATCAAAAGGCTGAAAACTATTAGCAATGAAGCCCTTAATGCTGTTGTTCTGCTCATACGAGAAGCGGTAGAACATGTTCGTGGTATCGGAAATGCGCCAATCCAGCTTGGCGATGCCATCTGTATCACGGAAGGGCGAGCTAAAAGCGCCATTGACCCCCGAGAAAGTTGAGCCATTGATGACCGGCACGCTGGCGTCCTGCTTCAGGCGCTCAGCATCCACAAAGAAAAACAACTTGTCTTTAATAATGGGGCCGCCGAAGTTGCCGCCGAAATTGTTGCGCTGGAAATAAAGGTCAGTTGGCGCGCTCTTGGCAGCCAGTGAATGGTCGCGGAAGAGGCCAAAACCTTCACCATGCCACTTGTTGGTGCCAGACCGCGTGACTACGTTCACCGCGCCGGATGACGTGAGTTCTGTGGACATATCGAGCGAAGACTGGCTGACCTGGAATTCCTGAATCGAACTGGCAGGAAGGTTCTGCGTGGTGGTGCCGACTGTTTCATCGGAAATATCGATACCGTCCACTTCAATGCGGGCGGTGCGGCCGAAGCGGCCACCAAACGAGATGGAGGAGAAACCGTTCTTGGTGGGATCGAAATTACCGCCATCCTGGATCTGTACGCCGGGCTCAAGCTGGGCCAGATCAAGGAAGTTGCGCCCGTTAATCGGCAGGTTTTCAATCTGCTCGGTGGTTAATACGCCTTGTACAGTGGCCTGCTCAGTATTAATGGTAACGGCCGCACCTGTAACTTCAATCACCTGGGTTGATTGCCCAATGGTCAGTTTGGCGCTGGCTGAGGCAATGTTGCCTACCTGCACGGGAGTGTTTATGACCTGGGTCTGGAAGCCTTTGGCCTCAATACGAACTTCATACAGGCCGGGTATCAGAGCGCCGGAGGCAAAACCGCCTGAGCCATTGCTGGTTAACTTGCTCGCCTGGCCTGTGGCTTTGCTGGTAATGGTAACGGCCGCGCCGGGCACTACCGCGCCGTTTTGATCTGTGACAGTTCCTTGAATGCTGCCCGTAGCGATGGTCGATTGGGCGACAGCCGGCAGCAAGCTAAATGTGAAGAGGCAAATACTTAAGATGAAAGCAAACCAGAATCTGGGATTTCTCATTTCTTTCTAATTCCTCCAACGGTTGTGACCCGAGTGGGAACGGGCCGGGGGCTGAGCAACAAGGCCGGAGTAACAGCCAAACGGTAATGATTAAAATTACATCACGAACAATCGAGCATGCCCGATGAAGCACAGCATGAGAATTGCCACATGGCTTATTGCGTAATCGCTTTAAAACAAACAGATAAACCCTGCGCAAAACGAGAAACATCTTATCAAGATATCGATTCTCATAGCCAGCAATTCTCAACCTTACGGTTTTCCATAACCAGAACAGCTGGATCGTTTATCACCAGCCAGCAATTTGCGCCCGCGTGATTCACTGTGATAACGTCCGGCAAAGCTGAAGTTCACAAAGCTTACAAAGCTTTACAAGGGAGACACCCCATGGCCGCTTTCGTGATTGGGATATTAATCGTCGGTGCGATCTTTGTTATTGCCGGTATGTATAACAGCCTGGTTCAGCTGCGCGTGCGCGCGGACTCGGCTTGGTCAGACATTGATATACAACTCAAGCGCCGCCATGACCTGATTCCCAATCTGGTAGAGACGGTCAAAGGCTATGCCACGCATGAAAAAGATACGTTTGAGAACATAGCCAAATTCCGCTCGCAGGCCATGCAGGCTTCATCGCCCGCAGATAAAGCCCAGGCAGAAGGCCAGCTCACCGGCGCGTTGAAGAGCTTGTTTGCCGTGGCGGAGAATTATCCTGAGCTGAAAGCTTCAGAGCAGTTCACCGGATTGCAGAATTCGCTCAACACGATTGAAGACAACATTCAGAACGCGCGGCGCTACTACAACGCCGTGGTGCGCGACTTCAACACCCGCGTGCAATCTTTCCCATCGAATATTCTGGCCGGCATGTTCGGCTTCACCACCAGGCAGTTCTTTGAACTGGAAAGCCCGGCTGACCGCGAAAACGTAGCGGTAAAATTCTAGGCGTGAATATCTTCCAATCGCGAACCCGGATGCATGGCAGCAAAGTGCTTGCGCTTTTGCTGCTGCTGGTTTTCACCTTGCCGGCGATGGCGCGCAGCTATCGCGTTACCAAGTTTGAGAGCACGATACATGTGGATGCAGACGGCTCAGCGCGCATCCAGGAGCAAATCACTTTTGCATTTTCCGGATCGTATCAGGGTGTGTATCGCACCATTCCCGTGGACTATCCCGGCCCGGCGGGCTCCAACTACACACTGTTCATCAAGATTGACCAGGTGACTGACGCGAACGGCAACAAGCTTAAATATGAAAAGAGCACCAGCAACGGCACAATGAAGCTGAAGATTTTTGTGCCCGGCGCAAGCGATGCCGAGAGAACCGTCAGCATTGAATATTCCACGCCCAATGCGACCCGCTTTTTTGTGGACCATGACGAGTTCTACTGGAACGTAACCGGCAATGACTGGCCGGTGCCGATTGGCCACGCGTCGGCCATTGTTTATTTCCCGGCAGACACCACTGACAAACTGCGCGCGCAAGCTTTTGAAGGCATCAATGGCTCAACCGAACACGGTATGGCTTCCGTGGAAGGCCCGACCGCCAGCTTCAGCAATGCGCGGCCACTGGGCCTGCGCAGCGGACTTACGCTGGATGTCGCGATAGAAAAAGATGTATTGCACGAGCCTAGCGGGATGGCGCGGTTCTTCAGGTTTGTCCGCAGCAATCCCATCCTCACTCTTCCGCTCTGGGCTTTTGCGGTGATGTTTACCATGTGGTGGATCAAAGGGCGCGACCCTGATCCGGGCATGTCGGTTGCTCCCATGTATGAGCCGCCGGAAAAAATGGGCCCGGCGGAGGTAGGCACGCTGATTGATGGCAGCGTGGATCCGCGCGACATCACTTCAGTGCTGGTGGATATGGCGGTGCGCGGCTACGTGAAGATTGTGGAGACCGAGCACAAAGGCTTCATCATGAGCACCAAGGATTACGAATTTCAGCTGCTCAAAAGCCGTGACCAGTGGACCGACCTAACGGACTACGAACGCACCATGATGGATACCGTTTTTGGCGGCGGCAATTCAACCATGCTCTCCAGTTTGCGCAATCATTTCTATACGGCCATCCCGACAATCAAGACCGGAGTTATGAGCGCGCTGAAAGCCAAAGGCATGTACACGCTGGACCCGGATTCGGCCAAAGGTTACTGGGGAATGGGCTTGCTGATGATTATCCTGCCTTACGCGGCCTTGCAGGTAATGGGTGTGGCGGATTTCTTTAATTCTATTCCGCTGGTTTTCCTCTGCGGCATTCTATCACTGGCCATTCTCATTCTTATTGGCAGGCTGCTCTCAGCCACCAGCCTGAAAGGCGCGCGCACACAGGTGCAGATTCGCGGCTTCCAGGAGTTCATGAACCGCGTGGACGCTGACCGGCTCAAGCGCATGCCTCCGGACACGTTTGAAAAATTTCTGCCGTATGCCATGGCGCTGGGCGTGGAACATCGTTGGGCCAAGGCGTTTGAGGGCATCATACAGAATCCGCCCTCGTGGTATCAGTCTTACGGTGGCCAACCATTCACTACGTTCCTCTTTATCAACAGCATTGGCTCCATGACGCAGACGGCGAGCTCTACATTTGTCTCAGCACCAAGAGCCAGCAGCAGCGGATCAGGATTCAGCGGCGGTGGCGGCGGAGGATTTTCTGGCGGCGGCTTCGGCGGTGGCGGCGGGGGAGCGTTTTAGGGAGCGGAAT
>DASZMF010000491.1:0-2164 GCA_035552035.1 Candidatus Angelobacter sp. | reverse complement strand
ATAAAGAGCGCGCCATGAAGATGCTGCGGTCCAAGCTTTATGAATTTGAGCTGGAGAAGAAACGGGCCATCAGCAAGAAGCTGGAAGATTCCAAGCTGGACATTGATTTTGGCTCTCAGATACGCTCTTATGTCCTGCATCCTTACCGGTTGATCAAGGACCATCGCACCAAACTGGAAGTGGGAGACGTGGACCGCGTACTGGATGGCGATTTGAATCCGTTTATCCGGGCATACCTTGTGGCCCGGCGCGACCAGAATTAAACTCAACAGAACTATGGCGCCAATTCTTGAACTGATAAAGAAGAATGCTGTGCCTGTAAACGTGATGCGCTCCGCATCCAAAGGCTCACTGCCGCTGCCGGCCGATGAGATGCTGGAAGTGCTGGTCTATCTAACGCAGAACCCGCTCTTTGGCCAGGACGCGCGCATGACGCTGGCGCAGTGGGACACCGAATCCGCCAAGGAAGTGCTCGGCAAAGACACGGCTGCGGCGGAAGTGCTGATCTACTACTGCATGGAAGAAAATCGCAGGCCCAGCCTGATGCCCACGCTGATTGAGAATCACGCAATCCCGGAGACGCTGCTCATGGAGATAGCAGGAAGCGCGACCCGGGAAATTGTGACCATACTGCTGGCCAGTCCGAGAGCGCGTGGCAATCCGGGAATTGTAGAAGCGCTTTTAGAGAATATCTACGTGACGCCGATGGAAGCCCGCGAACTGCGCGGCGAGCCACCGATTGCTGAAGACAGTGCCCCACTGCAACAAAGCGCGCCACAACCGGAAGAAGTGCAGCAGCAACAAGTGCAGACAGAGCCTACGTACGAAGTTACCCCTCAGCAAGAGTCGCAAGAGCCGGCACAAGAATCCTTGCCGCAGACAGAAGATACGTTTGAGGAATTTGAAGTTACTCCGGAAGCCGTAGCGGCACTGGAAGTATTCCAGAAAGAAAACGCCGCAGAGATCGCAGAGACCAGAGACAAGCCATTTGAGTTGACCAAAGAAGAAGAACCCGCAGCCAGCGCAAAGCCCCTGGCAAGCGCTGAGAATGCCGAAACGCCAACAGCAGAAGTCGCGCCGGAAAGCGCCACAGTTGCTCCCGCCGACGCAACGGCTGAACTGGATGAGGGCGAGCAGAAGCGGGTCACCATCCTGCAAAAAATTGGCAGGCTGAATGTGGGTAAACGGATTCAACTGGGCTTTGTTGGCGGCAAAGAAGATCGGGCCATTTTGATCCGCGATACGGCGCGGCTGGTGCAGAACGCTGTGTTGAACTCACCCAAGGTGACGGACGCTGAAATAGAGTCGTTTGCCGGATCGAAAAGCCTGCAGGAGAACGTATTCCGCGAGATCGCCCGGCAGCGCCGCTTTCTGAAACTTTACCCGGTCATACGCAATCTGACGGGGAATCCCAAGTGCCCGCTGGATATTTCACTCACCCTGGTCAAATCCCTGATGGTGCAGGATTTGAAGGCGCTGCGCCATAATAAGAACGTGCCGGAGACCATCCGCAAGGTAGCGGCCAAGTTGTACCTGGAGAAGGCGTCACGCGGCGGAGCGAAAAAAGAGTGAGCTGATGTACGGCTTAACTGCATCGATATTGAATAGAATATGTGCAAGACTTTTTGGAGATGCTTGTGAAAACGACTACCAATGATGAAATCGGCGAGCTGCTGAAAAAATCCAAGAACATTGCTGTTGTTGGCCTGTCCGATAGTCCGCTGCGCCCCAGCTATGGCGTCTCTGCTTACATGCAGAGCCATGGATACCATATTGTCCCGGTAAGCCCGATGATCAAAGGTGCACTGGGAGAGAAAGCCGTGCCTGCGCTAGCGGATGTGCCCGGGAAGATTGATATTGTGAACGTATTTCGCCGTTCAGAATTCGTGCCGGAGATTGTGGACGAAGCCATCCGCCTGAAAGTGCCGGCCATCTGGCTGCAGGAAGATGTGATTCATGAAGAAGCCGCCGAAAAGGCCCGCAAGGCGGGAATTCTGGTGGTGATGGACAAATGTATTTTGAAGGAACACCGCAGAAGGGCCTAAGAGATTTGGTAACTGGGTAAATTGTAATTGGGTAATTGAAAAAGGCACTGATTTTAGTCAGTGCCTTTTGTCTTATCTTTGTTTTCTTATCGAGTGAAGTAATTTCGATTTGCCCCGTC
>DASZMF010000490.1:0-2067 GCA_035552035.1 Candidatus Angelobacter sp. | reverse complement strand
ACCGACTTCACGCGCATTGTAAGCGGTGAGGTGACTGATGACCGTTTGCATATGGCAAAGGAGACCAACGCTTGATCGTCGCTGGAGTCATGAGTGGAACTTCCGCTGACGGCGTGGACGTAGCCGTGGTGCGTCTGCAGGGCCGCGATTCCTATCTTCACTACGAATTGCTGCTGCATGACAGCACAGAATACCCCAAGGCAATCCGCGAGGCAGTGCTGGCGGCGATGAATGCCAGCCAGATCGGCGTGGCAGAGCTTTCGCGGTTAAATTTTCGGCTCGGCGAGTTCTACGCAGCAGCTGTGCAAAAAGCTCGAAAGAAGCTGCGTGGCGTGGAGTTGGACCTTGTCGGATGCCATGGCCAGACCATTTACCATCAGGGCACTGCCGCACCTTATCTGGGAGAAAAAATCGCATGCACCTGGCAGACAGGTGAAGGCTCCGTAGTGGCTGCGCGGCTGGGCATACCGGTGGTTTCAGATTTCCGTCCGGCAGACATGGCTGCTGGCGGCAAGGGCGCTCCGCTGGTTCCGCTGCTGGACTATGTGATCTTCCGCTCGAAAGAGCGCGGACGAATCGTGCAGAATATCGGCGGGATTGCCAACCTCACGGCCATTCCCAAGGCAGCCAATCCGCGTGACATATTCGCTTTCGACACAGGTCCGGGAAACATGGTGATTGACCGGCTCATGCAGATGCTTTTCAACAAGTCTTATGATCGCGCCGGCGCGGTGGCGCGCACGGGAAAGATACTTCAGCCCGTGCTGACAGAATCTCTTCGTGCACCGTATTTCAAGCTTAAGCCGCCCAAGACTTCTGGTCGTGAAGAATTCGGAAAAGAGTATGCTGAAGCATTTTTGCGGCGCTGCGGCAAAGCCGCCAAAGCAGACGTGATTGCCACAGCCACGGCGCTTACAGCCGTCTCCATGGCGCAGGCGCTGGAACGCTTTGTTGTAGGCAAGAAAAAATATCGCGAGTGGATTGTCTCCGGCGGCGGGACACAAAACACCACGCTCATGGAGATGCTGCAGCACGAAGCCGAAAATCTGGAGCTGCGGCTCAGGCACTCTGACGATTTCAAAGTTCCCAGCCAGGCCAAGGAAGCCATGGCCTTTGCTCTGCTGGCCTATCAGACATGGAACCAGCTGCCCGGAAATGTTCCCTCAGCAACCGGCGCTGAGCGTCCCGCGATACTGGGAAAAGTTTCGTATGTCTGAGCAGAACCAGCTTAACCACAAAGGACACGAAGGAACACAAAGGTTTTTTCTATTTAAAACGAATCACCTTTGTGATCCTTTGTGTCCTTTGTGGTTAAAGCTTTTGTGTTTGATGATGTGTGCCAGCCTGATTTCCTGCTCCAAACGTCCTGATGCGAATACGCTGACGATGATTATTGAAAGCAGTCCATCCAATCTTGACCCGCGAGTTGGCACTGACGCTCAATCCGAGCGGATTGATGCACTGATCTTTGATTCGCTGGTGCATCGCGACGAGCATTTCAATATTGTTCCCTGGGTGGCGGAAAAATGGGAGGTCACTGATCCGCAGACTTATGTTTTCCATCTGCGGCAAGGTATCCATTTTCACGATGGACGCCCGCTGACCGCACGCGACGTTAAGTGGACGATAGATAGCGTCCGCGATGGATCACTCACCACGGTGAAAACCAGCACCTACTCGCTGATCAGCCATGTGGACGCGCCGGACGATTCCACGGTCATCATTCATCTTTCCGAGCCCGACGGCACGCTGCTTTATAACCTGTCGAATGGCGCATTCGGCATTGTGCCTTATGGCAGCAACAAGCAGTTCAATCGCAATCCCATTGGCTCCGGACCGTTTAAATTTGTGTCGCTCGATCCTGATAGCCAGGTGCTGTTGGAACGCAATGATAATTACTGGGGGCCGCATGCGCAGATTGCGCGCGCCCGCCTCATCATTGTGCCGGACGCCACCACCCGCGCGCTGGAACTGCGCAAAGGCAGTGCTGACATTTCTCCCAGCGGCTCGCTGAGTGCTGACATGATTGGCACGCTCCGGCAGCAGCGCAATCTTGAGATTGAGCAG
>DASZMF010000489.1:0-6877 GCA_035552035.1 Candidatus Angelobacter sp. | reverse complement strand
TCCAGGCCCAGTTGAAGCAGGAAATAAACCTGCTGCAGAACTCACTGAATTTGATGGCTGCTGAGGCGCGCTAAGCGCAGGGAAGCAACCCAGAACGTACAGAGTTGTGGAGTAGATTTTAAGATGTCAACGTTAGTAATGGACGCCCGGCAGACAGCGCTTCTTCAGGTGCTGCTGGTTGAGGACAATCCGGTGGACGCAAAGCTGATTACAGGGCTTTTGCAACGTGGGCCTTCGGCCACGCTGAAATGCCACCATGTGACTCAATTATCTGAAGCGCTCCATCAGTTGGAAAATGATGCGCCAGATGTAGTGTTGCTCGATCTGAATCTTGAAGACAGCGCGGGCTATACCACTTTCTATCGTGTACAGCAGGCGGCCGCCAAGGCTGCCATTCTGGTGCTGAGCGGTTCAGACGATGAAGAACTGGCCATCAGAACGGTGCGCGAGGGTGCGCAGGATTATCTGGTAAAAGGCTCGTTTGACGGACGGCTGCTCCTGCGGTCTATCCGCTACGCCATTGAACGCAAGCGGTCACAGGAAGCTTTGCGGCAGAGCCAGGCTACGGTCCGCGCCATTTTTGAAAATTCATTGGATGGCATCGTTATTTTCGAAGGCACAGGTCTTTGCATGGAAGCCAACGTGGCGGCGGCGGCGCTGGTGGGCGTGCCTCGCGAGGAACTAATTGGCTCCCGGCTCTCTGATTTTTGTGATAAAGGTTTCGAAGATGTATGGGGCGACCCGAGCGTGAACCAGAATGGCCGCGGCCAGTTCTGGCTCCAGCTGAAGAGCGGGGCCCGTCGCATGGTGGATTATTGTTTCAGGGCAAACATTCTTCCGGGCCAGCATCTGGCGGTGCTGCGGGACATCACCGAACAGCAGGATTTGGAAGAACAGCTGCGGCAGTCGCAAAAAATGGAAGCCGTGGGCCGGCTTGCCGGCGGCGTGGCGCATGACTTCAACAATATCCTGGGCATCATCAGTGGTCACGCAGAGCTGCTGCAATTGAGCGCTCCGAACGCGGTTGACCGTACGCGCGCGGAAAGAATTATTTCGGCCACGGAAAAAGCAGCGTCACTTACGCGGCAGCTGCTGGCTTTCGGACGCAAACAGGTCATGTCACTCAAGCTGCTGAATCTTTCCACCATTGTGGATGGCATACGCAGCATGGTGGATTGCCTGATGAGCGCTGAAGTGCAGATCAGTGTTCATGCCGATAAAAATCTGGGCCTGGTAAGAGCGGACCAGAGCCAGTTGGAGCAGGTGATTATGAACCTGGCCACCAACGCACGCCAGGCCATGCCAGAAGGTGGAAACCTGACGATTACGATTGAAGAATTTCATAGCAGCAAAGACCATGCTGACCTGCCTCCGGGAGAATATGTGCGTCTTTCCGTGAGCGATACGGGCGTGGGCATGACAGAGGAAGTGCAGTCACGGGTATTTGAGCCATTTTTCACGACCAAGAAAATGGGCTCAGGGCTGGGACTTTCCACGGTTTACGGCATCATGAAGCAGAGCGGCGGCTATGTTACGGTGGAGTCCGCGCCGGAGAAGGGATCAACCTTCAGCGTGTTTTTTCCAGTAGTTTCTGGCGGCGATTCTGATACCGCGCCGACGGAGCCGCGCAATGCAATGCGCGTGGCTGGAAATGAAACCATTCTGCTGGTGGATAACGAAGAAGACCTGCGCAACTCTGCTTGCGAGTATCTGCAAGGATGTGGCTACAAGGTGCTGGTGGCCGGAGACGGCAAAGAGGCGGTTGAAATTTCCGATGGCCACGAGGGGACAATCTCACTGCTGATCTCTGACATTATGATGCCCAAATTGAGCGGCCGCGGACTGATTGAGCATGTGCGCAAGACTCGTCCGGGAACGGGAGTTCTGCTGATCTCTGGTTACACGGATGATGTTGTGTCAAACAACGGCATTTCACTGGATCCTTCCTGCTTCCTGCAAAAGCCCTTCACGTTCCAGACGCTGGGTGCGAAGATCAGAGGGATATTGGATAACGCTGCGATTGGGTCGTAAATAGCAAATAGCCGTTTAGCTTTTAGCCCTTGGCCCTTGGCTTTTGGCTTTTGCATATTCACCCTCATCTGGTTTCATGAACCATCGGTAGAATCTTCGAAAATATTTCCCGTCCAAAGCCAATGTGGTCAAGAGCTACGACCAATGGCTAAGAGCCAAAAGGCCAAGAGCTAATAGCCAACAGCCAAGAGCCTTCCTCTCGTGATACATTCAAATCTTCCCTATGAAAGAACGCGCTACTCCGCGCTGGCTCGACGTTCTTTGGCTTATCTTTCTGGGCGGACTTGCGCTTATTCCGCCGGTTGAAGAATGGCACAAGCAGGTTATTCTGCTGTTCATTGGTTCGTTTCAGCTGCTGGAGAATAAGTTTGTACGAGTTGCGGGCAAGGCTGGGCCGCCGGTGGCCGTGCTGTTTAAGATCGCGCTGGCTACGGTACTGATCAATCACACGGGCGATTCAGCCGCTATTAACAGCGACTATTACCCTATCTACTATTTGCCGGTGATGACGGCCGCTATGTATTTTGGCCCCATTGGCACGCTGCTGTGGACGCTGCTGGCTTCCGCGGCTTACAGTTCCAATCTTTACCAGGCACAGCACAGCTTTACCATTACCGCAGACAGCATTTCTGAACTGCTGATGCGTGTGCTGTTTTTCTTTTTTGTGGCGATGACGGTGAACCGCTTTGTGATGCAGTATCGCATGCAGGTGCAAAGTTACCAGGAACTTTCAGAGACGCTGAGCGAGGCGAATCGCAATTTGAAGCTGGCGCAGGAAGAAGCGCAGCGCGCGGAACGGCTGGCCGCACTGGGACAGCTTTCTGCCGGACTGGCGCATGAGATCCGCAATCCGCTGGGAGTGATTAAGGGGTCGGCGGAAATTCTTACGCAGAAACTTGGCGCCGGAGACGAACTGGCCAAAGAACTGGCCGGATATATATACACTGAAGTAAATCGGGTGAGCGCGCTGGTGAGCCGCTTTCTGGATTTTGCGCGGCCATCACAGTTGGATCTTGCGCCGGGCGACCTGGTGCGTGTGCTGGAGCGGTGCCTGAAAACAGTTGCTGACAGCGGGGCATGCGTGCGAGCCAAGGTGCAACGCGAGTTCACCGCGGGTTTGCCGCAGGTGATGCTGGACCAGGATTTGACCGACCAGGTATTTACCAACCTGTTGATGAATGCGTGCGAAGCCATGGGCGAGCAGGGAGGAGAATTATGGGTGCGGGTGCACGCCGTGGATGAAAAGAATCGCGAGGCCGGCGTGGTGGTGGAGATTGAAGATAGCGGTCCGGGCGTGGCGCCAGAAATGAAGGAGCAGATTTTTAATCCGTTTGTGACCACAAAGAAATCAGGTGTTGGGCTGGGGCTGGCGATTGTCTCAAAGATTGTGGATGCGCACGGAGGATCGGTAAAGTTGATCAGCGAGCCGGGGCACGGAGCGTGTTTCCGGGTGATGTTTCCGGTGGCGTCGTCAATGGACGCTGGCACGCAGTAAATTCCTACTATGGCAAATATCCTTATTGTTGAAGACGAACCGCGCATGCGCCGCCTGCTGGAAATAACACTGGGCGAGGACGGACACAATGTCCATTCGGCAGAAGATGCGGAAAAAGGCCTGGCGCATTTGCGCAAAGAGACAGTTGACCTGGTGGTGACAGACCTGAAACTTCCGGGCATGAATGGTCTGGAGTTTTTACAGGAAGGGAAGCGTTTTAACTCGGCGCTACCTTTTGTGGTGATGACTGCTTACGGCAGCGTGGAAACCGCCGTGGACGCGATGAAGGCCGGGGCCAGTGATTACGTGTTGAAGCCTTTTACGATGGCGGAAATGAAGCTGGTCATCAATAAGGAATTGGATGTCCAGCAGGTGCGCGATGAAAACACGCGCTTGAAAGAGGCGCTGGGTAAGCGCTACCACTTCCAGAATATTGTGGGTGGCAGCAAAAAGATGCAGGAGGTGCTGGCGCTGGTGGAGCGCGTGGCGCGGACGAACTCTACGGTGTTGATCGGCGGAGAGAGCGGCGTGGGCAAAGATTTAATTGCGCGGGCCATCCACCAGAATTCGCGAAGAGCTACAGGGCCGTTCATCAAGATCAACAGCACTGCAATTCCAGATACGCTGTTTGAAAGTGAGCTTTTTGGCTTTGAGCGCGGCGCATTTACCGGAGCGCTGGCCAGCAAGCCGGGCAAGTTTGAACTGGCGGACAAAGGCACTTTGTTTCTGGATGAAATTGGCGATGTGCCTGCCGCGATACAGGTGAAACTGCTGCGCGTATTGCAGGAGCGCGAATTTGAACGGCTGGGCGGAACGAAAACTTTGAAGGTTGACATACGCATGATTGCGGCGACCAATCGCGATCTGCGGGCTGCGCTGGAAGAGGGAACGTTTCGCGAGGACCTTTATTACCGGCTGAACGTGGTGCCGATCGATATTCCACCGCTGCGTGAGCATAAAGAAGATATTCCGGATCTGGTAAATCATTTTCTTGGCCGCTTTGCCGCCGACAGTGAAAAAGAGATTGAAGGCATTACGCCTGCCGCGCTGGCGGTGCTCACGGATTATCACTGGCCTGGCAATATTCGTCAGCTTGAGAATAGTGTGGAGCGCGCGGTTGCGCTCGCCATGGGGCCGGTGATCGACGCAAAAGATATTCACCTGGATACCGCGCCGGGCAGAGCCAGCGCGACGGCGTCTGCTGCGGCAGATCAGTTTCTACCCGACGGCATGACGCTGGAACAATGGGAAGACAATATGATCCGCGAAGCCCTAAGGCGCGCGAATGGCAATAAGAGCCAGGCCGCGCGCCTACTGGGACTCTCACGAAATGCGTTGCGCTATCGGCTGTCAAAGCTGGGCGTGGCGGATGAAGGAGAGTAAGCGTGGCAAAAGAAATCGGCCACCTGAGCAGAACATCAGATGGCCGTTTCGGTTGAAATTTTTTACGGTGCTAGCGTATTCCAAACAGCTTGACTTCTGGACGGCGCGAAAGTGGATGCGCTTTGCCATACCAGAGTTCCAGGCTCTGCACCATGCGGTCGCCAGCCAGAGGAATGTCGCGGCTTGAGCCTCCGTTGCGGATGATTTCACGGACTTGCAGCGTCTCAGCCTGGCCGTTGCCATAATGGACGACAATGCGGTCAAACTCAATAGGCGCGTGCTCAACGCGAATCTTTAGAAAGTGGTAGCGTCCGGCAGCTTTGCCGACTTCAATATTGTCATGGTCGTGCTGGCCGTCAACGTGCGCCTGGCCAAGATAAACTTCTTGCGCGTGGGCCGTGGCTGGGGCGAAATAAATCATCATGGCCAGGGCGAAAACTGAAAGCAGTACCTTCTTCATTGTGTGATTGCTCTCCTCAAATAAAGTCTTATTTATTGGGACCGTGCTCATCATGGTGTTTCTAACAGCTGCGGGTCAAGTATGAGATTGGTTCCGATGGATGAAACCCAAAAGTAACAATGAAGTTTTGCCGCAAAACAGAAAGTTTGTGATTACTAAAGAGTGGCAAGCATGGTGCTTCCGATTTCCAGGCGCGCTAATTCGCTGGCGGCATTTTCAGTTCAAAGCAAAGTCCTCCGGGAAGGACGCACCTTCCCGAAGGACTTTGACCGGCCAGAACTGAATGTGGATCGGTTATCCCTTGCGCTGGCGCGCGTTATGTTTGTCCTTATAAATCTGCTTTGATACGCGGTTCTGCTGGCGATTGATTTTTGTTTTCTCCGCGCCGGTGAGCTTGCCGCCGTTGGCCTCGCGATCATTGTGTTCTTCCTTGTTCAGTCCTGCTTCTTTCTTTTCCAGGTTGGCGGTTTCGCCGGCGGTAAGTGATCCGCTCTTTACGCCCTGGCCAATGCGCTGCTGCTGTGTGCGGTCGCGTGCGTTCACTTCATTGGTGGCTTTGGGTTGAACCTGTGCGTCATGCTTCTGGTTGTAAATTTCATTGCTCAGCTTGTTCTGCTGGCCGTTGAGTGTTGCTTTGTCGGCGGTGGTGAGTTTGCCGCCGTTTTCCTGGCGCATGCCGCGCTCTTCTGTGTTCAAGCCTTTTTCCTGGGTCTCAATTTTGCCGGCTTCTTTTGGCGTGAGCGATCCGTTTTCTAGGCCGTTGCCAATGCGCTGCTGTTGATTGTCTTTGCGCTGTTGGATGGTCGCGCCGGTAACGGGCGTTCCGCTTGGGGGTGTGGTGGTGGTTTGGGCCAGTGCGGCCGATGCAGCAAGTGACAGAGTTGCCAGAATTGCGATGTGCGTGCGTTTCATTAGTTTCTACTCCTCCAGAGTGGAAGCCGCGATTGGCAGCTTCAGTCACTGCGCATAAACCAGCTTTGGTGAGGAATGTTGCGTTACATTTCTAAACAATATTTTTCTTGTTGCGCGCAACTTTTAATGGCGGAGTGCGTTGCGCAATCTGCTCCGCTCAATTTGCTGCTCTGTGAGAGGTTGGCTCATTTCTGCCGATTAACGCTGTGCTCCCGTAAACATTTCAGTTCTTTAATCAAATTATGCGCATTAATGCAGCGCTGCACAATTTAGCGTACAACATCGTCTTACTAGCGCCTTCATCTCATTAGATACGACCAGCGTTCTGAACATAAGGGAGTAAAGCCAACTCAGCTGGCAACAGGAGGAACAATCTCAGTATTTAGGAGGGAACCATGCTGCAGAACGAAATGATCGTGCTTTCCGGATTAGACAGTCTCATCATCACCTCAAAAGATGGAGCGCCAGACAATGAATATCGCATTCTGCAAAGCTCCGTTGAATTTCGCGCCTTGCAATCCGGCCGCAAAACAGATGGCCACTTGAACGATGGCCGGTTAAATAGCGAATGGCGTACCCTGGACCGCGACGAGATC
>DASZMF010000488.1:0-1611 GCA_035552035.1 Candidatus Angelobacter sp. | reverse complement strand
AGCTGCGCAACGTTACCGTGCGCGGACCACTGGAAGTAAAGTCATACAAGGCGGACACGGAAATTGAAGCAAAGAGCCTGGGTGATACCGTGGCGCTGGAGAATGAAAAAGGTTCGATCATATTGCGCGTGCCCGCAAATGCCGGGATGGACGTGGATTTTGAGGGCGGACGCCACTCCAGCTTTCATTCTGATTTTGCCATGACAACCAGGACGGGCAGCCGGGATGATAGTATCCGAGGCACGATTAATCAGGGTGGCACGCGGCTGCGGCTGCGCTCAGAAAAAGGATCGGTCTCCCTGGAAAAACTTCTTGGCGAACTTTGATAGAGGCTCGCTTCGATTTGAGCTAATGGGCGATCTGGGCTGATGACGAATATAGGCAGGCTTTGAAAAATGACTGGCGGCTCCGCGCACAATTTTGGGGTTGCACCCGGCCATTTGGGTATCATTATCTCCGTTCTATAAAAAGGTGAAAATGCGTTTTTTGAAACTCTCTCTTCTCCTCCTGGCTAGCTGTGCCTGTTTGTTTGCTCAAAGCAATACTCCACAAGGCATTCAAACCGGCGATATCGACAAGAAAGCAGATCCCTGCACTGATTTCTTTGAGTTCGCCAACGGCAAGTGGCGCGCGGAGAATCCTATACCGCCATCCATGGTGCACTGGAGCCGCCGCTGGAAAGCCGGCGAAGACGCCAAAGACCAGCTCAAGATAATTCTTGATGATGTCTCCAGCAAAAAAGACTGGCCGCGCGGCAGCTCTGAAGAACTGATTGGCGACTACTACGGCTCGTGCATGGATGAAACGCGCGCAAACAAACTGGGGCTCACGCCTGCGAAGCCGATGCTGATGGAAATCGATGCCATGAAAACGCCGGCAGATTTACAGCGCGTGGTCCGCCATTTGCATGCACTAAGCGTGTTTGTTCCGTTCGGAGTGGCTTCCACCTCAGACAATCACAATCCTTCCCAGGTAATCGCCACGGTGTTTACCAGCGGCCTGGGCTTGCCGGATCGTGATTACTACTTGAAGCCGGAGCAGCGCTTTGTGGAGGCCCGCGAAAAATACGTTGCCCACGTGGCCGCCATGTTCAAGCTGGCAGGCTACGATGACGCGAAAGCAAAGGCCGCCGCTGACACCGTTTTCCAGATGGAGAAAAAACTGGCGGAAGCATCACTAGATAACGTTGCGCTGCGCGATCCGCACGCCACGGACAACAAGACGACCTTTGCCGATCTGAAAAAACTTTCGTCCGCAATTGACTGGGACGCATACTTCACCGACGCAAGAATTTCCCACGCAGACCTGAACGTCAGCGAGCCGAAGTTTATTCAGGAAGTGGACCGGCAGTTTCGCGAAACGGCAATCGCTGACTGGAAAACGTATCTCAAGTGGCAGTTCCTGAATGGATTTGCCGACCAGCTTTCTGATCCCTTTGTGAATGAGAACTTTGCCTTTAATGGCAAATATTTAAACGGAGCTACTGAGCTCAAGCCACGCTGGAAGCGCTGCGCCGAAGCCACTGATCAGCTCCTGGGTGATGCGCTGGGCAAAAAATACGTGGAAAAATATTTCCCGCCTGAAGCCAAAGCGCGCGCGCAGGAAATGGTG
>DASZMF010000487.1:0-11135 GCA_035552035.1 Candidatus Angelobacter sp. | reverse complement strand
GGTTCACGCTCAACGCGGCAGTCAGGAGTGTGCTGTGGCCAGCCGCGAAACTTTCCGGGCCATGGCGCGGATACTCCAAGGGCAATCCTGCGTGAGAACAGTGCCGTCAACCCGGCGGTAAAAACGCGCACACAGGCGCTGGCCAGAGTGCGCGGTGAACAATCGCTGTACTTCACGCTCAGTCATCGCTGACAAGTTATAAACGTTGAGATTGCATTCAGAGCAATGGCGGACCCGGTTGTCGCCAGCCATTTTTGACCACTCGGTCGGGCATGGCGATGCGATGCGTAGATCAGTGAGATTTATTTCTTGTGGCCTGGAGTGCTTTCGCAGTGAATCTGAAAAAATATTCATGAGCATGCCCCCGCAAGACTAGAACGGTCTGGCTAGAGCAGTTTGCGCTTTATTATCGGTGATGTAGACGTATGCACCATGGTTCTGGGGAAACATCAGCGGCAAAATTTCAAAATGAGCAGGATTCAGTGCTTTGCAGTGTAAAATTTAAGGGATATTTCTAGCGAGGTCCCTGTGACACCTACTGCAACCGGCGTCGAACTCAAGTCTTGCCCGCTTTACATCAACGGAGAGCGTGTCATCTCGCGCGGCCCCAAGGACATTCAATATAACCCTGCCACCGGCGAAGCCATGGCGGAGATTCCGCGCTGCACCAAAGAAGAAATCGCAGCCGCCGTGGAAGCGGCGCACAAGGCGTTTCCCGCGTGGAGCAGAACGCCCGTGGTGCAGCGGTGCAAGGTGCTGTTCAAGTTTCGCGAGCTCATGGAAGCAAACTCGGCGGAGCTGGTTGGGCTGATTATTGAAGAGAACGGCAAGACGCGAGACGAAGCGCAGGGATCATTTGACCGCGGTATTGAGTGCATTGAGTTTGCCTGCGGCGCGCCTACGCTGATGATGGGTGATACGGTGGATCGCGTCGGCACCTCAGTAGATAGCTGGTCAACGCGCTATCCGGTGGGCGTGTGTGTGGGAATTACGCCATTTAATTTTCCCATCATGGTGCCGCTCTGGATGTTTCCCATTGCCATTGCCTGTGGCAACACTTTTATCTTGAAGCCGTCAGATAAAGTTCCGCGCACCGCGGTGCGCATGGTTGAGCTGGCGCATGAAGCCGGCATGCCTCCAGGAGTTTTGAACCTGGTGCATGGCGCAAAAGATACGGTGGACCAGCTGTTGACCGATCCAAGGGTGCGCGCAGTTTCTTTTGTGGGCTCCAGCAGTGTTGCCAAATACATTTATGAGACGTCTGCCAATAACGGCAAGCGCGTGCAGGCGCTGGGCGGAGCCAAGAACCACTCGGTAGTGATGTCAGACGCAGACATGAAATCGACGGTCTCGGCCATTATGGGCTCTGGCTTTGGATGCGCGGGCGAACGCTGCCTGGCGACGAGCGTTGTGGTTGCCGTGGGTGAAATTGGCGATGCGCTGGTAAAAGAGCTGGTAAGCGCCGCTGACAAACTGAACGTAGGCAACGGCTGTGACGCAAAAACTGGCATGGGCCCGGTGATTACGGACGAGTCAAAGAAGCGCGTGATCAGCTATATAGAAATGGGAGAAAAAGAAGGCGCTGTGGTCGCCCGCGACGGACGCAAAGATCCAGCCGCCAGCGGCAAAGGCTTTTTTGTTGGGCCAACGATCCTGGACAAAGTAAATCCTGAATCGCGGGTGGCCAAGGAAGAAATTTTTGGGCCGCTGCTGTCAGTGGTCCGCGCAAAAGATTTGAAGGAAGCTATCGACATCGTGAGTAAGTCAGAATATGGCAACGCGGCGTCTATCTTTACCCGCTCCGGTGGCGCAGCACGCCAATTCACACAGAATGTAACCGCAGGTATGGTCGGCATCAACGTGGGAGTGCCTGCGCCGGTGGCATTCTTCCCATTTTCAGGATGGAAGAGTTCTTTCTTCGGTGACCTGCATGCCCTGGGCAAGGATGGCGTAAGTTTTTATACGGAGACGAAGGTTGTAACCTGCCGCTGGCCGGACTAGTAAATATATCCAATGAACACAGAGTTGCAGAAATTGGCGCCTGACGAGCGCAATAGGTATGTCCGGGCATGGCGGACATACAAAGTAATCAGAAACACAACCATGGCAAGCGTTGGCGTTTTTTTTATTTTCAGGATTCTTGACTGGGAGAAGCGGCATGGCAGTATCTGGTTTGTATTCGCAATCTTCGCTCTTGCAATCGCAATACCCGCTGGATTTTTGCTTGATTCCTGGAAGTGTCCGCAGTGTCAAAAAAAATTTAGTGGTGGACTATTGCGGGGTGGGATAAGACAGCCATGGATTCGCAAGTGTTACTGGTGCCAACTGAGTAAGAGCGATCTGGTTGATTTGGCTGAGAAAGCAAATACCTGACTCAGCGCAACAAATTGTGCAACATATAGGCCACTATCACGCAGGGAGATCGAATGGCATTTCTGCAAAATCAAGGCGCTAAGATTTACTGGGACGAACAGGGAAGCGGCATTCCAATCTTGCTTATCATGGGGCTTGGTTATCCTTCGTACTTGTGGCACCGGATGCGTCCAACGTTGAATGAGCAATATCGCACGATCGCCCTTGATAATCGCGGTAGCGGCCAGAGCGATGCGCCCACGGGAGTGTATCCGATTACGCTGATGGCCTCTGATGCCGCTGCAGTGTTGGACGCCGCAGGCGTGGAGAGCGCACATGTGTTTGGCATTTCCATGGGCGGAATGATTTCACAGGAGTTTGCCCTGCAATATCCCGCGCGGGTGCGCTCGTTGATTCTCGGCTGCACCGCTGCCGGAGGCCCCAATGCTGTGCGCGCAGAAAAGCAGGTGAATGACATATTGATGGCGCGAGGCGTGAGTCCGGAAGAAGCTGCACAGGCCATACGTCCTTATATCTACGATTCATCGACACCGGCAGCGCGGGTGGAAGAAGACATGGTGATTCGCCGCCAGTGGTTTCCCCGTCCGCAAGGATTTCTCGGCCAGTTGCAGGGAATTTTAGCTTGGGAAGCCTATGGCCGTCTGGAGCGAATTACCGCCCGCACGCTGGTGATCCACGGCCAGTCAGACCAGTTGGTTCCACCCGGAAACGGTAAGCTGATTGCCTCAAGAATTCCGGGAGCCAAGCTGGTAATGCTGCCGCAGGCGAGCCATATATTTCCCACAGACCAGCCAGATGTGACTCGGCGGATCGTGATGGATTTTCTGGCCGGATCAAACTAAATATTGAAAAATGTTTTTAGCGCATCTGCGCTTGTCTTACTGAAGAAGTGGTTGCTGCCACGGCAAGATTGAAGTGTTCACGTAGAAAGCTGGTTGCTTCTGCGCGCTCTGGTGACGCATTGTCCGGAGTGGAGTTCAAGAAGACAATATATTGCGCTGCGGCTCCGTCAATATCCTGCTGTTGCGAGCGCTGCCGCGCCTGCTGAAGAATTTTTTCCGGCAAGTGTGCGGCTTTCTCGCTGACGGCTTTCACCATCGCGTCTCGAGCTTGCAGTTCCAGGTCAGTTACAAACTGCACTTCATCCGGAGGTGTATTCATGGCTTTAACGCCTTCTGTGTCTTCCGGCTTCACATTTTCCAGTACAACATAAGTTTTGTGATCGTCGCGGCGTAGCGAAGGAGCGGAATCAGCCAGGGTTCCAGCCTGATCGACGAGGCGGAATGCCAGTTCCACAACCGCAGTGATGTCGATGGTGTTTTTTGTGTAGTTGTATGGCTCCAGCACACCTTCTGTCCGCGTGGGATTCAAGGCGTCAAGTTGTTTGCGAAATTCATCAACCTTGCTCTGTGCCGCGGTCAGATTGTCTGATGCCGTAGCAGCGTCGATCTTATTGTGATGCTGCTGTGCGTCTGCGAGCATGCGTTGCTGCTGCGCCAACTCCTGCTGCGCTTGTGTGTATGCCTGGTTCTTGCTTACCCACGCTTCGTTCTTCACGTCATGAGTGCCAGCGCGATACTTTGAAGGCAGCGTTTCCAGATTTGTGTTCTTCACCATGCGATGCTGAAGAATTTCCGCCACCAGCACAAAGTCCGGCTGGACTGCGTTGGTATCTTCTGTATAGCGGCGGATCACCTTAATTGGATGGCCGGAAGATTCCAGCCCATTGGCAATGGCGTCGCCTAATTGATCGGCAAAACCTTGGCCGTCGCGGCGCGAAGTCTGATCGCGCACCACAACGCCAACGGAGAGGCGTCCGCGCAATTGATATATGGCTTGATACCGTGCCATGTCATCTTTCACTGCGTCAAGAGTTGGTTCGTAACGCTGCGCTTCTTGCAGATAGAGCCAGCCCAAGCCGACTCCGGAACCAACCGGCTTTTGCAGATAACGATGCGCCTGTTCCAGATAGTATGCACTCAGCTTGTCAGAGAGCAGATCGAGTTTGAGTTTGGTTGCGGGATCATTGGTGATGCTTGCCGCATGCTGCAAAAGTTCATAAGCCTGGCGCATGGCTTCTTCGTCCGCGCGTCCACGAATGGGTAAATGAATTTCCTGTAATTTCTGGGCGCGACGCGATGCCGCAGGCGCGTAATCTTTCTTCAGCACTTCCAGTTGCTCTGCGATCAGCGCGCGCTGCTGGTCAGGCAGATTTGCCAGAACATCATACGCGGCGACAGAGTCACCCTTCTGCGCGTAGCCGCGGCTATCTGCCAACGCCTGTTCTACGATGTGCCGATTGAATGCGTTGGCGGACTGCGCTTCAGCATTCTTGAGTGCAGTTGCTGTCTCCTGGCTCTCTGGACGTACCGTGAGCGCGGCACGGAATTCGCCCGCAGCCGGTTCCCAACTGCCTTGCGCGCTCAGTTGCTGTCCGCGAGAGAAATGGAACCTGAAAGTGGTCTCAACGACATCTGCCACCTGAGATAGCTCAGCGGACATGCCGCGATAACTGGCCAATTCATTCAGGGCATCGTCATAGCGCTTGGCCAGGACTAGATTCTCTGCGTTGTGAAGCGTGGAATCTAGTTTGTTTTCTTCGCTGCCAATTTCATTTTGCAAAGCTATGGCTGGCTGATAGTCTGGCGCAACTTCTAGAACTTCTTCGTTATGGTGCTTAGCTGCGGTCAAATGGGAATAGCCAGAACTGTGCTCGGCCAGCGCTTTGGTGTATGCATGCAGTTGACGGCGGTTCTTCTCAATCAGTAAATCCAGTTGCGCATGGACTGCTTGCAGCACTTTATTTGTGGCGGCGCGGCTTCCACCCAGGGCTTCCATTTGCGCCGCGTAGGTTTGCGCTAATTTCAAGAGCGAGAGCTGCGGCGTATTCGAGCTGGCGCTCCTGACATATTCAGTAATGGAAGAGTCTGCCACCTGACTGAGCATTGCGCCCAGAGATTGACGGGCTTGTAAGGTATGCGGAGACGATGGATACCGCTTTAAATATTCATGCCATATCGCAATGGATTGCGCGCGCTGGGCGCGTAGAAATTCCGCAAACTCCGTATCTGGCGCGGTGACAAAAACCATCTGCAAGCCGGGTTGAACCGGAGGAACTTCCGCAGGTTGCATGGAAGATTGCGCCACAAGCCCGGCAAGTACAG
This sequence comes from Candidatus Angelobacter sp., assembly GCA_035552035.1. Taxonomy (GTDB): domain Bacteria; phylum Acidobacteriota; class Terriglobia; order Terriglobales; family Acidobacteriaceae; genus Angelobacter. The sequence continues at coordinate 5,598 of DASZMF010000487.1, read as the reverse complement.
TCTGGTCTGCGGCCTGGGCGGGCGTGAGCTCTGCATTTTTATCGAACTTAATTCCGTTGGGCAGTACACAGAATGCCTTTGATCCGTCCACGCTGAGCATAAGCGTGCCGTCAGCAGCACGCTCAAGGACGGAATCCGCTCTCAGTTGCACGCGGGGCAGCAGATCATAACTGTGCTTGTCGATGGTTGCCGTGCCTTCACATACACGCAATTCAGTTTTTCCGTTCAGGGTAGCGCTGGTAAGCTGCACGTATCCGGTGCCGTTGGGCGCGCTGAAAAGTACAATGGCGGTAAGCGACGTGTCTTTGACAAAGGCGAAGCTGTTGAGAGCAAATGCCAATAGCAGGCAGACGATCTTAAGCGGCTGGAAATGACACGAAAGCCGTGCAGAATGTTCAGTCGGGGAAGGTTTCATGTTTAAGTCCTAAAACCTGTTGCAGTGCATAATTGCTTGAAATCATAGGCAATTGTGTTGCTAGAGACCACGCAAATCAGCCCTCCGGAAACACTAAAGTAATGAAGGGCAGGCCCGAAAGCGGGGTTATTATTTTTGTAAGTTCGCAGGCCCAAACCAGATAATGCCGTGCAAGCGGCAGATGGCAAGGGCAGACCGGCCACCTTTGCGAGTTAAGCATTGGTAAAAACGCCGTAAGCGCCGATAAGAACGGTAGTTCGCAAGAACGCAAAATGGAACGGAAGTAAATGGGTTCTCTAGAAATCTCTGGCCCCGCTACAGAGCACGCCGATGCTCACTCGCCAAGTGCGGCCGAAAAAGATCTGAAATCCGCTTTTAATGAGCGTTACGAGATCATCTCTGAGGTGGGACGCGGCGCCATGGGCGTGGTGTACAAAGCCCACGACCGGGTAATTGGCCGGACTGTCGCGCTGAAAACGATTCTGGTAGGCCGTGGAGCGCCGGACCATGACGAGGTAATCGAACGCCTTAAAAGTGAAGCCAAAGCCGCCGGCAGTTTAGACCATCCTAATATTGTTACCGTTTACGACGTTGGGCATGACGGCGACCGAGTTTACCTGAGCATGCAATTTGTTGAAGGCTCAACGCTGGCCGCCATGCTGGATGGAAAAAATCTGCGTCCCGGGCAGTTAACGCTGCTGAGTTATGCCGAGCAGATTTGTAATGCGGTGGCGTTTGCGCACGAACGCGGCGTAGTCCACAGAGATTTGAAACCTTCTAATCTGATGCTGACACCACAAGGGCAGATCAAGGTTTTGGATTTTGGCATCGCCAAACAAGGCGACGCTTCACTTACACAATCTGGCATGGTGGTAGGCACTCCGGCATATATGGCTCCGGAGCAGGCAACGGGCAAGGACGTGGACCAGCGGTCGGATATCTTTTCCCTGGGTGCTGTGTTCTATGAACTTTTCACCGGCAAAAAAGCTTTCCACGCCGACGCAGTGACAGCCGTCCTTTATAGAGTGGTGCACGACGAGCCAGAAGCGCCGATGGCGGTTAATCCGATGGTGCCGCAAGGACTGGACGCGGCTATCCGGCGGGCGCTGGAAAAAGATGCGAATCTGCGCTTCCAGAATTGTGTTGAACTGCGCGACACGCTGCGCAAAGAAGCAGTGCTGTTGCGAACAAGTTCCGCCAAAATTCTAGCTAAACCTTTACTTGAATCCGGCAACCATAAGCGGCTGATGGCGAAAGGAAAGAGCAGGCATAGGCTTTCCATTACGCTGGCTCTTTGTTTTGTTCTGGCCGCAGCGGGAGTTGTGGTTTGGCCGCAGCGCAGCAAGATGCCCAGGCTGATGCATTTCATCAACTATGTACAGCAAGTGGCCGGGCATCAGCGGAATAATGAACCAGTTTCAGCGCCGCCAGCGGTAACCGGTGCTGCTGGAATTGTGAAAAGCAGCGAGATTGCGCCCAGCCAAACCGCAGGGGCACTTCCGGTAACGCCAGATGCGGGGAGCAAAGGTCAGGATCCCACGGCGGTTTCTTCACAGACAACGACAGCGCTGTCTCAGCCCGTTCCGGCGCAGGCCAACGACACGAATGAAAACCAATCCGCCAAGCACGAGGCGGCAGAGGCAAACTCGCCATCGCATACTGCTGCTATAGCAACTTTACCGGTGGTCGCGCCAAAAGAAGTAAAGAGTGAAGGTGATCCAACGGCAACGGTTGTTGACGAGCCATCCACAGAAGCGGTGAGCGGTGAAGCAGCGAACGAGCCAACCGATGCAGCGATTGCTCCCAGGCGGGCAAGAATTGTGGTGCAACCTGCACCTGCAATGGTGGAAGGATTTACCCGCAAAGATATTTCTGATCTCCTAGGGAAAGCAGACAGCGCTGCCGGCAGCGGCGATTACAAGAGCGCGCTCTATGAATATGGCATTGTGCTGCGCCTGGACCGTGCAAACGCTCGCGCCCGCGAGGGGCTGCGCCGCGTCCACGAAGCTGAAAAAGAAAGACGCTAGAAAAATTCGTTAACTCCTTTCATTGTTTGCCGTTGAGTTTAACTCCAGCCTCTGTCCTGCAACTCGTCCCCGCAATGGCAAAACCTGCTTCATGAGAAGATAGACAGGACGCTTTTATTCAAGCCTTTTGAATCTCCCCAGTGATGGTTTGAATCAAAGACGCTGCGGCAGCGTATTTTGAATCCTGCTCTGATGGATGAAAGACAGTTTATTTCATCCTTTGAGCCAGATGGATCGGCCTTAATGAAAATCGGCATTACCTGTTATCCCACCTACGGCGGCAGCGGAGTTGTTGGCACTGAGCTGGGCATTGAGCTGGCGCAGCGTGGCCATGAAGTGCATTTCATCGCTTATCAGCAGCCGATCCGGCTGAATACCCAGCAGCCGCGGATATTCTTCCATGAAGTTACAGTCTCGCAATATCCGCTGTTTGAGTATCCGCCGTATGATCTGGCGCTGGCCACGCGCATGGCCGAGGTTGCGGAAATCTATAATCTGGATATTCTGCATGTTCATTACGCAATTCCGCACTCTGTAAGTGCGCTGCTGGCGCGGCAGATGCTGGCCGCTCAGACCAACGGCAAAGCCCGCAAGCTGCCTTTTGTGACCACGCTGCACGGCACTGACATCACGATTGTGGGCGCTGACCGTTCCTATCTGCCAGTAACCCGCTATTCGATTGAGGAGAGCGACGGCGTTACAGCAATCTCACACTATCTGAAGCAGGTGACACTGCAGGAATTTGAAATTCGCAATCACATTGAAGTGATCCATAACTTTGTGAACTGCGATATCTACAGGCGCGATCCCAAGGCGGAAGAGCATCGCGCGGAGTTTGCCGATAAAGACGAACGGATTCTGGTGCATGTTTCCAACTTCCGTCCGGTAAAGCGAATTTGCGACGTGATTGAAATCTTCGATCTGGTACACAAAAAGATTCCGTCGCGGCTGCTGCTCATGGGCGATGGCCCTGACCGCTCCCGCGCTGAATGGCTGGTGAACAAAAAAGGCCTGCGTAATCGCGTGGAATTCCTGGGCAAAGTGGACCGCGTGTATGAAAAACTTTCCATCTCTGACCTGATGTTGATGCCCAGTGAAATGGAGTCATTTGGGCTGGCAGCGCTGGAAGGCATGGCGTGTGAGCTGCCTTCGGTATCAACTGCCGTGGGCGGCGTTCCGGAAGTGATTGAGCATGGACGCAGCGGCTTTCTGGCTCCTGTTGGTGACATCGAGGCCATGGCCGGTTACGCGATTGATATTCTGTCCGATGAAAAACGGTTGCGCGAGATGGGCAAAGTTGCACGATGGGAAGCGCAGTCGCGCTTTTGCTCCAGCAAAATCATTCCTGAATATGAACGGTTTTATGAGCGCGTGTTAGAGCGCGCTGCATAGATCGCGGCAGCCGCGCCTTCCGGCGGCAGCTCAGTATTCAGGATAGGAATTTCCAGCATTACCAGGGTGCCCTGGCCATCCCGGCTGCGCACTGTAATTTTTCCTTCGTCGCCAAAGAGAACGTGCAGACGCTCGGCCACATTGAGCATGCCAATGCCGCGGCCTGAACCCATCTGTTGCGCGGCCACGGCCGGTGGAGCGCTCATGCCAACGCCATCATCTTCCACCTGGATCATCAGCTTGCCATCTTGTATGCGGCTGCGGATGGTAATGCTTCCGCCGTCCACCTTGGGCGCAAGCCCATGCTTGATGCTGTTTTCCACCAGCGGCTGGAGAAGAATTGCAGGGATCACAATGTCCAGCGTTTCCGCGTCCAGATGTTTATAGACGCGCAACTTATCGCGGCCAAAGCGTACAACTTCTATGTCCAGGTAGTCGTCAACGAATTCAATCTCTTCGCGCAGCTGCACAAATTCGTCATGCTTGCCCAGCAAGCGGCGGAGAATTTTTGAGAGCTTCAGGATCAGCTCGCGTGCGCGGTCCGGATCAAAACGCACCAGCGAAGAAACCGAGTTGAGTGTGTTGAAAAGAAAATGCGGATTCATCTGGCTTTGCAGCGCGTCCAGGCGGGCTTCCAGCAGAAGCCGTTCCTGTACTTCCAGCTTCATCTCAATACGCGTGAGGTTCCAGATCTTGATGGGAATGGCGATGGTGGCGACGACCGAAGCAAATACTGCCAGCAGCGGTATGGGCGATGGCAGATAAAGCACCCAGAATTTTCTGGGCGCGGCATATTGCAGCATGATTCGCCCGGCCTGCAACGCAATAATGATCAGGAAAAATGCGGTCTGCCAGTCAATCCGGGGCTGGCGCAAATTGCGGCGCACCCAGCGATATACGCTGAGATCGACAAAAGGAGAGAACGTCCATATCTCTTCTTCATTGCGGCAGAAATGGCGCAGCGATCCAGCGATGAACCCTGCAGCGGCGTTCACGGGTAACGTGAGCCATTCACCATAAAACAGCGCGGGTAAAGACATAATGCAGCCGCCCAGAGTGCCGGCCACGCGTCCGCCGAGCACGCCTACCAGAATGGCAGCTTCAAAACCCAGGTCAGCGCACTGAAAGTTTTTTACGCGGAAGCGGAAATACACGCCCAGCGCAAAGGGGATACAGGTGAAAAGGACAAACAGGATATTACGTTCGCGCGAGCGCCGTGGAGCAAAGAGCAGCTTCTTGAACTCATGCGACCGGCCCAGCGCGCTGGCCACGGCCGTGGCGACGCCCATTTTGAGCAGAAGTTGTATGAGTAAAAACTCTAAGTCCACAGAGCTATTGTTTCATAGATCAGGCGCGGATTGGCTGCTGTGATTTTGTGCTTACGCGGTCCTGTGGCTGAATCGGGCAGCTGAAAAGGGGCCGATATCCAGTGATGCGGGACGATTTTCGATCAGGTCAGCCATAATGCCTGCGGTGATCGGCGCCAGCAGGATTCCGTTGCGAAAGTGCCCGCTGGCAATAAAAGCACCGGGAATCTCGGTAGGGCCAAGGATGGGTAGATCGTCCGGCGTTCCTGGGCGTAAGCCGGCCCAGCTTTGGGTGATGGGCGCTGCTGCCAGCTCTGGTAGATATTTTGCAGCAGCGCTGAGTAAGGTTTGGATAGCTGTGCTATCTACTGATTTATCAAAGCCCATATCTTCCACCGTCGCGCCAATCAAGATTTTGCCAGTGCTGCGTGGGACAATATAAACTTCCGGCGTCCGC
>DASZMF010000486.1:0-3588 GCA_035552035.1 Candidatus Angelobacter sp. | reverse complement strand
GCTAATTTCATGACTGTGCTCCAGTTTTATGGATCCAGCTTTGTAACAAGCGCGACGACACTTCAGGTTCAGCTTTCACCCGCTCAGCCAGTTCTTTACGAATGTTGGCTGCGTTGTTGAGTTCTTCCTCTGGAAGCTGTTTTAGCGCTGCTTCTTTTTGTTGTTTCTCAGGCTTGGGCAGAGCCATTTGCTGCATGGTGGAAATTACCTGGCTCTTTACCGGACGAAGGACTAACAGATAAACCACGAGGAACAGCGCCAGAATTCCTGCAACCCGCAATGCTCCCGTCCACTCATGCGCCGCGCGCGTAACTTTTTCCACGATTGTTACCTTGCTTACAGGGTCCTGCACCGGCGCCTGGAACGCAAGGCTCTCAACCACAATGGAGTCGCCTCGTTTTGTATCAATCCCGATTGCCGCGGTGGCAATGGATTCAATTTGCTTGATCTCTTCAGGAGTACGCGCTTTGGCAGTTGCATCCAGCATGACTGCCGCGGAAATCCTCTTCACCGCGCCTGCCGGCTGAGTCATGTGATGCACCGTGCGGTTTACAACATAGGTTGCGCTTTCAGATTCTGAAGATGGGCCGCCATCTGCGGCCGTAACTGATGGTTTGGGTATGGCCGTTGTGGTGCTGGGCACATTGCTTGCTGTGCCGGGTACGCCATTGGCCCCCATGCCCTGTGCGCGCTCACGCGAAGTTTGCTTGGTAATGGCAACAGCTGAAGTTGGATCGTAAATTTCTTTGGTCTCGTCACTGGTTGCCGTGTCATATTCAACCCTGACGTTAGCTTTCACATGGTTCGTGCCTAGAACCGGTTCCAACGTGGCAATCAATTGCTGGGTCAATGTCTCTTCCAGATCGCCGTCCGCGGCAAATGGCCCTTTTGATTTAGGCATGAGTGGCACGCGGCCATCTGAACTTACCAGGGAAACATTCGCGGGATTCAATCCGTCCACAGCGCTGGCGACAAGCTGCGTGATAGCGCTGGCATTTTCCGGCGTGAGCTGATGCTTGAGTTTCAGCACAACGGAAGCTTTAGCGTCGCGTTCTTTATCCGTGAAAAGTGATTCGCGCTCCAACACCAGGTGTACGCGCGCAGATTCCACTTCCTGAATGCTGCCAATCGTCCGCTCCAGCTCGCCTTCAAGCGCACGCTGATAATTCACTTTTTCCGCGAAATCAGAGCCCATCCAGTTGGGCTTATCGAATATTTCATAACCTAGCCGGCTGCCGGATGGCATGCCGTCGCCTGCAACTTCCACGCGCGCTTTATCGAGTTGCTCTGCGATTACCTCCACGCCGGTTCCATCCTGCGTGAGCTGTGACTGTATTCCCTTGGCAGCCAGCTTGCCGTTTAACGTCTGGGCATCAGCCGGAGAGAGCTTGGAAATAAGCGGCTTGAATTCCGGCTTGTTCATGAGCATGACAAAAAAGCCCAGCATACCGGCCACCAGCACGGTGCTGCCACCTATCATCAACTTCTGTTTAAGCGTAAGGCCGCGCGCAAATGCCATGATCTGCGCCGGTGCTCCGCTGAGTTGAAGTTTGTCGCTCACTAAGACCCCTTAAACCTTTTGGTAGTTACGATTAAAAATTCATCCGCGAAACTTCCTGGTATGCGGCCACAATCTTGTTTCTTACCTGTAACATCAGCTGGAACGAAAGATCTGCTTTCTCCACGGCGATCATGGCCGTGTGCAGGTCTCCACCGTTCCCCTGCATTACTTCGCCGATCTTGGTCTGGGCCTGGCCCTGTGCCTGATCAATTTGTGTTACGGCTTCACGCAGGATCTGGCCAAATCCGTCTGCCTGCTCGGGAGCCTGGGTTGAACCGGCTGTGCCGGCTACGCCCGTTAAGTCTGCTGTGCTGATTGGTAATCCTTGAATATTCATAAATCAATCGCCTTCGCTGTTATTTCAAAATGTCGAGTGACTGCGAAATCATGCTTTTGGTTGCCTGCACCGCAGCCGTATTCAATTGATAGGAACGCACCGCGCCCATCAGGTCCACCATTTCTTCCACTGGATTGATAGCAGGAAACGAGACATAGCCCTGTGCGTCAGCATCCGGATGGCCGGGGTCAAAGCGCTTCACCGCCGGCGTGGTGTCAGCCACAACTGCTTCCACGTGAACGCCTCTCACATTGCGCTCAACCGCGGAGTTCAAGCTTGCGCCAAAGGATGTCGGGGCTGCGTCCGTTTGAAACAGTACATGTTTGCGGACATACGGGCCGCCTTCCGGCGTGCGCGTTGTTTCCGCGTTTGCCATGTTGGCCGTGGCCACTTCCGCGCGTTGTCTTTGTGCCGTAAGAGCACGCCCGCTCATATCAAGAACTGAAAACAGGTCCATAAATTATTTCCCCTCTTCAATCGCCATCTGTATCCGGTGAAACTCATCTTTGATGAGCTGAGTGCCCATGCGAAATTGCAACTGTGTTTGCGCCAGCAGCAAACCTTCACGATCCAGGCTCACGTTGTTGCCGTCAGGGCGCTCCATTAATCCTGTTACGTCCACTGCTGTCGCTTTTGGATCGTTCTCCGGTGACTGAATCGCATGCAGCATTGCCTGCTTGAAATTCAAGTCCTTGGTGCGAAAGCCCGGCGTATCAATGTTTGAGATATTGCTGGCAATCAGACTCTGGCGCTGGGCCGTGAGATCCAGAAAATGCTCAAGCATCTCGACCTTTTGGGTTTCTATTCCGCTCATGCCAGGCGCTCCCTTAATCCGTATTCGTTGATCTTGTTGCGCACAGTCCGAACGCTGATGCCCAGCATTTCTGCGGTCCGGGTGCGATTGCCGCCGACTGCGCGTAAAGTCTGTTCAAAGAGTTGGCGTTCCACGTCCCGCAGTGACCGGCCAGCTTCATTTGGTATGGCTGGCACGGCAGCCACTGCTGCAGCGGCCACCAACTCAGCCTGATCCAACTCAGTCTCTTCAAGAAGCTCAACGCCTAATATTGACGAGGTGGACATCGCCAGAAGACGACGCATAAAATTTTCCAGTTCACGGACGTTGCCCGGCCAGTCATACTGCGAAAGCCGTTGAATCAATTCCGGTGAAAGCTTTGGACGTTGGCCCGCTGAAGCGTGCTTGCGAATAAAGTGTTCGGCCAGGCTGGTAATGTCTTCACGGCGCTCACGCACCGGAGGCAACCGGAGTGGAACAACGTTCAAGCGATAGTAGAGGTCAGCGCGGAATTTGCCTTCCCGTACCAGTTCCATCAGATTGCGATTTGTGGTGGCAATTACGCGCACGTCAATCGGAACCGAGCGCGTGTCGCCCAGGCGGTCAATCTGGCGCTCCTGCAGTACCCGAAGTAACTTTGGTTGAAGATTTAGAGGAAGTTCGCCGATCTCATCGAGTAGGAGGGTTCCGCCGTTTGCCAGTTCAAACCTGCCTTGACGCGAGCCCATGGCGCCAGTGAAGGCTCCGCGAACGTGTCCGAACAATTCGCTTTCCAGCAGAGTTTCAGGAAAGCCAATGCAATTGACTGCGATAAAGGGGCCTTTGGAGCGGCCACTATTCTGGTGGATCAACCGGGCCAGCATCTCTTTGCCGGTGCCGCTTTCTGCCTGCACCAGG
>DASZMF010000485.1:0-3853 GCA_035552035.1 Candidatus Angelobacter sp. | reverse complement strand
GGAATGACAGGAATGGAAGACTCTTCTTTTTGCCAACAACTGCGAGAAGAATTTCATGCGGCTTCAGGCGACGGAATAGTTTGCTGTGTTCCTGATGAGTTCAATGGGCGAACTGCTCTGTTCCTGCTGCAATCGGCACAGGCAGCACTCAAAGCGAAACATTCTCAGATTGTTTTTGTGCAGCATAGAGGCGCAGTTGGCGCACTGGCTCGCACTATCTATCTGGAAAACCCGGCTTTGAAAATTGCGGTGGTGAATGTTCCGCCAGAACATCCCGATGTCCCGAAGTGGGTTGCAGCGGAAGCCGGTGCGAACCAGGGTTTGATTGAAGCCGATTATGATGCGGCAGGAATTCGGCGTGAGCCTCGCCTCAAATTGCTGTGGCCTGAGACTAATACGACTACCACTGCGCTGAGTTGTGACGATGTGTTGCTGGTAACGGGCGGCGGAAAAGGCATAGCGGCGGAAAGCGCGTTACGACTGGCAAAAAGTTCAGGATGCCGCCTGGCGTTACTCGGCAGATCAGATCCGGCCAGTGACGATGAACTCAGGCAAAATCTCCTGCGCATTACTGAATCCGGCGTTCGCTTCTCTTATTTCGCTGTTGATGTTACTGACCTGAGCATAGTGAAGCAGGCTGTTCATAAAATTCAGGCAGAGCTTGGAACCGTCACTGCGATACTTCATGGGGCAGGAATTAACAATCCAAAACAGTTGAAAGAAATCACCAGCGCAGATCTAAGTCAGGTTCTTTCGCCTAAGGTTGATGGACTGCGTAACATTCTGGAGAGCATTGCTTCTGCAAATCTTCGGCTGCTGGTGACGTTTGGCTCCATCATCGCTCGCACCGGGCTTCACGGGGAAGCGCACTACGGGTTGGCGAATGAATGGTTGAACCTGATAGTAGAGCGTTGGCAGAAAGCCCATACTCACTGTCGCTGCCTGAATCTTGATTGGTCAGTCTGGGCAGGGATTGGTATGGGACAACGTTTGGGCGTTCTTGATTCCCTGGTACGCAAGGGCATATCGCCTCTGCCGATTGATGACGCTATTGAGCATCTGCAAACCATGCTTGTCTGGGAACAGGCACCTTCTTCGTCAATCATTACTGGACGGTTCGGCAATCTGCCAACCCTCAAATTTGATCTTCCTGAAATACCGCTGCTGCGTTTCCTGGAATATTCACGCATATATATCCCTGGGATTGAATTGATAACGGATGCTGACCTGAGCTCAGATACAGACCCATATGTGGCAGAGCATACCTTCCAAGGCGAGCAGTTACTCCCCGGTGTGATGGGGATGGAGGCAATGGCGCAGGTGGCTAAAACACTGGAGCAATCGGAATTGTTGCCGGAATTCAGAAACCTGCGTTTTGACCATCCGATTGTTATCCCACGCGATAAGCCTGTCACTATCCGTGTGGCCGCGTTGCGCCGCCAGCCCGGAGTTATTTCTCTGGCGATCCGGTGTTCCAGTACAGGATTTAAAGTTGAGCATTTCACCGGTGAATGCATTTTCGCGGGGAAACAAGCGGCGTCGACTGAAGAGACGGCATCACAGATTAATGACCAGACGCTGATGCTGGATTCCCAGAACGATTTATATGGACGCATTCTTTTTCACCGCTGCCGTTTTACACGAATTGCAGGATATGAATCACTGCACTCCAATGGGAGTACAGCTAGAATTGGCGTTCCAGCAAAGGCCCCTTGGTTTGCTCGGCACTTGCCGCAAGAGTTGCTCCTGGGAGACACAGCTTCACGTGACGCAGCTTTGCATTCGATCCAGGCCTGTATTCCACATAAAACCATCTTGCCGGTTGGCATTGACCAAGTCGTTATGCATGCTGATTGGACGCGTGCCGAAGCCCGGGTGCATGCCATTGAACTCAGCGCTGATGGCGACAATTTTATTTACGACGTTCGCATTGAAGACGCCGAAGGCAGGCTCTGCGAGAAATGGGAAGGCTTGCATTTGCGCGCCGTGGCAGTGACTGATGAACAGGCCGCATGGCCGATGGCTTTGCTCGTGCCGTATCTGGAAAGAGAGCTCGCAAAGATTACGCTGCATAGCGGAATCAGAATTGGCCTTGTGCGCACGCAGAAAGAGAACCAGAAATACGCGATCCGTCATTCGATCCAGGAGATATTTGGCGCCGACAGCAAGCTGGTTCACAGGCCGGACGGAAAACCTGAAATCACCGGCTCATGCAATTCCCATCCTCACATCTCTCTTTCTCATGCCGGAGACATTACTCTATTGCTTTCAACAAACAAGAATGCTGGGTGCGACCTGGAGAAGATTGTCTCGCGCGATTCTGGGTGTTGGGAGAATTTGCTGGGCAAAGAAGACTTTGCTCTTGCCACGCTGCTGGCAAGTGAGTCAAAAACATCGTTTGATATTGCGGCAACCCAAGTATGGGCATTGAAAGAAAGCCTGCGAAAAGCTGGAGGCGCATTTGAGCAACCAATTTCCTTCAAGTCCTGCTCGGGAGATGGATGGAATCTTTTCTCCGCAGGCGGATTCAACGCGGCGACTTTCCACACAAACATAAAAAACACTCATTCGGCTTTTGCATTTGGTTTTGTTCTGTAAGGCACTGCATGAAAGCTTACGAATATAAGCACGTGGTCGGCTTTGAGGAGACCAATCTGGTTGGCAACGTTTATTACGTGAGCCATATGCGCTGGCAGGGAAGAGCGCGTGAGATGTTTTTACGTGAGCATGTTCCGGAAATTCTGGCGGAATTCGACCGCGGCCTGGCGCTGATTACGCTGCACTGCTTTTGCCAATATCTTGGGGAGTTGAAAGCTTTTGATCAAGTGGTCATCCGCATGTTTTTGAGGGCGACAGCGCAGAACAGGGTCGCGATGCGTTTTGAATATTGGCGGCAAGGCAAGGAGCCGGAATTGGTTGGCAGAGGCGAGCAGGAGATAGCCTGCATGCGGCGGCAGGGTGAAACCCTGGTTCCTGCACCTATTCCTGCAAAGCTTCAAGAAGCATTGGCGGCTTTTGCCGAACCGCAATTGTCATAACACCGACACATCTCTAACAACTTCAAAGAAAAGGTGGCTGAAGATTATGGGCTATCCGGTGATGCGGGATTCTACAGTGCGTTCCCACTATGAATCAGTGGAGCGCGTGATTACGGCCATGCGGGACCAGCTTGATCAGCCGATGACACTGCGAGAGCTGGCGAAGATCGGATTTGCCAGCCCTTATCACTTTCATCGGACGTTTCGCCAAATTACTGGCGTGCCACCTTTGCAGTTTCTCTATGCTTTGCGCCTGGACGCAGCCAAGCGCATGCTTACTGAGACACAAAAAAAGGTGATCGACATTTGTTATGAGGTGGGCTACAGCAGCGTGGGCACTTTTACGCGCCGCTTTGCCGGCGTGCTAGGCGTCTCGCCTGTGCGGTTTCGCAAACTTACCGGGCAGCAAACCAGGTCAACTTATACCTCGGCGGATGACGCTATCAACACGCAAAACCCAAATGGCGCATCACTTACGGGATATATCTCGGCTCCCAGTAATTTCCAGGGTGTGGTTGCGGTGGGGCTTTTCACCACCAGGATTCCGCAAGGCAAGCCGGTGAGTTGTGCGGTGATTCAAGCCAAAGGCATCTATGAGATGGAAAACGTTCCTAAAGGGGAATTTTATTTGTTTGCGGTAGGACTGAAGAAACCGAGCGATGCATCGGTTTACTTTGACTATGAGACTGCTCTGCGTGCCGGCGGCCAGAAAATACGAATTTCCCGCAACTCAGTTCATGGCAGCACTTTACTGGATCTCAGGCCGCCGACGGCGTTTGATCCGCCCTTGCTTCTTGTTCTTTCGGCGCAAAAGG
>DASZMF010000484.1:0-11393 GCA_035552035.1 Candidatus Angelobacter sp. | reverse complement strand
GTTGGGGTGTTGGTCTAGCGCGGCAGCTCCCCCTTGAGTTTTCCGGCCTCAAGATTCCCTTTTAACTTTTGTCACCCTGGTGTCTACCCAGCTGACCTCAGACGCCAACGGTCTTGAATTCCCCAATTCGTTCAACCGTGCAAGCCCCAAAGGAGAATCTATGTTTCGTTCCCTACGTTATCTGTCTCTAGCGTTGGTCGCCTTCACATTGCTTTCCATCAGTGCCCAGGCACAACGGGTAATCAATGACGCTGACCGCATGAAACTGCAAGGCAACACACATTCGCAAGCCCGTGCGGAATTTGATCGCGGCCCGGCCGATATTTCAACGCCCATGAAGAATATGGTTCTGTCGCTTTCCGTGCGTCCAGGCGCGCAAGCGGATTTACAGAACCTGCTGGCCCAGCAGCAAAACCCGAACTCAGCCAACTTCCACAAATTTCTTACACCAGAACAATTTGGCGCGCGCTTTGGCGCAACCGACCAGGACCTGGCCGACGTAACCAACTGGCTCACGGCACAAGGCTTCAAGATTGAAGAAGTGGGCAAAGGCCGCCTGTGGATCAACTTCAGCGGCAACGTGCAACAGGTGGAACGCGCGTTTCAGACAAACATTCGCAAGTATGAAGTTGATGGCCAGATGCATCAGGCAAATGCGACAGATCCCTCGCTGCCAAGAGGCTTTGCAGGTTTGGTCAGCGGTGTCGTGACCCTGCACAATTTCCCGAGGCATCATTTCCTCAGCAAAGTTACCAGACTGTCTGGTAAAGAGTTCAGCACACGCGCACAGCTGCCAACAGACTTTAAGGTGCTGAAACCGGCGCCAGGCGGCAGTGTTACCCCGGATTTCACATCAGGCGCCAACCACTTTCTGGCTCCCGCTGACTTTGCCACCATTTATAACGTGAATGCGCTGTACACGGCGGGCATCACCGGCACTGGCCAGTCGATCGCCATCGTAGGCCGTACCGATATCAAACTGGCAGACGTACAGTTCTTCCGCAGCTTCTTTGCCCTGCCGGCACATGATCCGGTATTCGTGCACAACGGCGCTGATCCGGGTGACCTGGGCGGTGGAGAAGAAACAGAAGCCGACCTGGACGTGGAATGGTCCGGCGGCATTGGGCAGGGAGCAACCGTCAACTTTGTGATCTCGGCCTCCACGGCCACCACAGACGGCGTTGATCTTTCCGCGCAGTTCATTGTGAACAACAACACCGCGCCTATCATGAGCACCAGCTTTGGCCAGTGCGAAGCCAACATGGGTACGGCAGAAAATAATTTCTACAACAACCTGTGGTCACAGGCAGCGGCAGAAGGCATTTCAGCTTTTGTCTCCTCCGGCGATAGCGGCGCAGCCGGTTGCGATGCTTCCAGCGCAGCCACTGGAACCGTGCGCGCAGTATCCGGACTCAGCAGCCCGCCGAACGTTACCGCGGTGGGTGGAACCGAATTCAATGAAGGCACAGGAACTTTCTGGAATACCACCAACAACGCAACCAACCAGAGCTCAGCTATCAGCTACATTCCAGAAAAAGTATGGAATGAGAGTGGCAGCGCCGGCGGTTCAGGCCTGGGTGCGACCGGCGGCGGCGCGAGCACCATCTATGCCAAGCCAGCTTTCCAGACCGGAACAGGCGTACCAGCAGACGGACATCGCGATGTGCCGGACGTGGCGCTCAGTGCAGCAGGCCATGACGGTTATGTGATCGTGCAAGGGCACACCACGGGAACCACAGGATTGGCGGCGGTTGGCGGAACTTCTGCTGCGTCACCTTCCTTTGCTGGTTTGATGACGCTCGTCTTGCAGAAGACCGGCGCGCGCCAGGGTAACGCCAATACTGCGTTCTATAACATGGGCCGCAATCAGCAGGCAGGCGGAACGGCCGTCTATCACGATTGCACCACGGGCAATAACACGGTTCCCGGCGTAACTGGTTTCAACGCAACTGTGGGCTTTGATCTGGCCACTGGCTGGGGATCAGTCAACGCAGCGAACCTGGTGAACTTCTGGAACAACAACGGTGGAACGGCTACTCCTGACTTCAGCCTTGCTGCTTCACCGGCAAGTCTTTCAATTGCTCAAGGCTCTGCGGGAAGCAGCACAATCTCTGTCACAGATCTCGGCGGCTTCACTGGAGCAGTCACTCTCTCAGCTTCTGGATTGCCGGCGGGCGTAACTGCCAGCTTTGGCACGAACCCGGCAACTTCCACCAGCGTTCTTACACTCACGGCCAGCACCACGGCAACAACTGGCGCAGCTACTGTAACGATCACAGGAACTTCTGGCACACTCACGCACACAACGTCAGTTAGTTTGACGGTAACTGCCGTGGCTGCGCCGAACTTCTCACTCTCAGCTTCACCTGCCAGCGTTTCAGTCACGCAGGGTTCGACCGGAACCAGCACCATCACCGTTACAAAAACTGGTGGATTCACCGGCAGCGCAACTCTCTCTGCTTCTGGATTGCCGGCTGGCGTAACTGCAGCTTTCGGCACTAACCCGGCCAGCACCACCAGCGTAGTTACATTTACCGCTAGTGCAACGGCGACGGTTGGAACGTCCACGGTCACCATCACTGGAGTATCCGGAACGCTGAGTCACACCACCACCATCAGCCTGACGGTGAACTCTTCTGTAGTCGCGTCAAACCTGATTGTGAATGGCGGCTTTGAAACCGGCACCACCACTGCTCCACCGTGGACCCTGACTGCCGGCGTGCTCAACACCTCAGCTTCCGAGCCACCGCATGCTGGAACCAAAGATGCCTGGATGGATGGTTACGGCACCACACACACCGATACATCCACTCAGTCCGTGACGATTCCAGCCGCGGCGACCACCGCAACTCTCACCTTCTTCCTGCACATTGATACGGCAGAGACCACCACCACCACGGCGTTTGATACGCTGACGGTGCAGGTGCTCAACTCCGCGGGTACAGTGCTGCAGACGCTGGGAACTTTCTCCAACCTGAACAAGGCTGCGGGTTATACGCAGCGCTCACTGCCCATCACCATTACATCCATCAAGGGCACGACTGTTCAGATCAGGTTCACGGGCAAGGAAGACGCAAGCCTGCAAACCTCATTCGTGATTGACGACGTTGCCTTGAATGTTCAGTAAATGAGCGTTCAGCAATGAATCGTTGAATAACGATTGAGCAGTCCTCAAAAAATGCCGGGGCCGCGAGGCCCCGGATACTTCCGAAGCCGGTGATGCTGTGATGTACAGATTTTAATTTCCGGCGTCAGCATTAACTTTTACTCAGCATGCGCGGTGTGTTGCTTGATTTCCCAAAACGGGAAGCGTTCACGTTGTTGCAGTAAATAAAAATGGTGGGAGTCTCGCACTGTTTAGTAGTATGAACGGCAGTCTAAGCACGACCACTCTGTTATAGGGTCACACAGCGCGCCGCGAATCGTTTTTGAAAAACAACTCATCGCCGGTTCTGAATGGCGCAAGGGCTCCGCAATGGCATTACGTTTCTGGAACGAAGAAGTATCTTTTCATAGCCCCAAACCCATGGGCCCAAGCGCTGCTGAAGCGGCTGTAAGACCATCGTATTCAATTTATTGTCCTTTCATTTTTTCGGCTTCAAATTACATTTCAAATCTGAAGAAAAAAGAGCGTTCATTTTGAACATCAAGGAGCAAAGAATGTCCCGATTGTTGCGCGGTCAAGCGTTGTTTCTACTTCTTTTTTTGATTACAGCCCTGCCCCTACTGGCGCAGGTTTCACAACCCAATATTTCAACGGTCATTGGCGGCAATACTCAGCCGCTTCAGGTCATGCATAATCATGTGCGTCCCGTAGTCTCCAGTGGGCAAGCCGTGCCAGTGGGTGTACTGCCCCAGACTCAACGTTTGAAGCTCGCCATCATGCTGCCGCTTCGCAATCAGCCGGAACTCACCGATTTGCTGAGCCGGCTCTATGATCCTTCCAGCCCCAGCTTTCACCAGTTTCTCAACGTAGACCAGTTCACCACGCAGTTCGGCCCCACAGCGGCGGACCACCAGGCTGTGCTTGATTTTGCAGCAGCCAATGGTCTTACCGTAACTGGCACGCATGCAAACCGGTTGGTTGTGGACGTTGAAGGTTCCGTCGCGCAGGTGGAGAAAGCTTTCCACGTGTCGATGCGCACCTTCCAGCATCCCACAGAAAATCGCACCTTCTTCTCTCCGGACCGCGAGCCCTCGATGGCTTTGAATGTTGCGGTATCACACATTGCCGGTCTGAACGATTTCTCACGGCCGAAATCCCATATGAAGAGACAGCCGGCTTCCGTAGAAGCAAATGCCATCCATCCGAATCTGGGTTCAGGCACTGGCGGCGCTTTCCGTCCTTCTGACATGCGCGCAGCTTATGCCGGCAACACCACACTCACCGGCTCTGGCCAGTCAGTGGCAATGGTGGAATTTGACGGCTACAACATGGCCGATGTCGTGAGCGATATGAGCGGCACGGCGATTAACGTTCCTATCACCAACGTGCTGATTGACGGCGCGTCTGCCGGTTCAGACGGCGACGATGGCGAACAGGCACTGGACGTTGCGCAGGCAATCGGTATGGCGCCAGGACTGGCTTCAGTCCGCGTTTATATCGCGCCGGGCACAACCGCCATCGGCGTAGGCGACGTTGATATGTTCAACAGAATCGCCACTGACAACATCTCCAAATCCATCAGCTGTTCATGGGGATGGAGCCCGGATGACATCACACAAAATAACCCGATCTTCCAGGAATACCAGGCGCAGGGCCAGAGCTTCTTCGTAGCCTCTGGAGACTCAGGCGCATTTACTGGATCGAACGCTACCGATTCCAGCTTCCCGGCAGAAGATGTTTTCGCAATCGCTGTGGGCGCAACTGACTTGACCACAACTGGAGCTGGCGGCCCATGGGCTTCTGAAACAGCATGGCCAGACAGCAGCGGCGGCCCGGCAGATGATAAGTTCGCGATTCCGAGCTATCAGTCAGGCGTGGCCAGCACGGCGAACGGTGGTTCAACCACCATCCGCAACATCCCTGACGTGGCGATGGAAGGCAACTTCGATAACATCGCCTGCAGCAACGGATCTTGCAATGGTCAGACCGGCGGCACGAGCTATGCCTCGCCACGCTGGGCTGCATTTATCGCACTGGTCAATCAGCAGTCAGTCGCTGCCGGTCACGGCACGGTTGGTTTCATCAACCCTGCGATTTATGCCATTGGAAAGAGCACCAGCTTTACCAGCGATTTCCATGACATCACCAGCGGCAATAACAGAAACGCCCAGGGAAAATCCTTCAACGCCGTAACTGGCTATGATCTTGTAACCGGTTGGGGCAGCCCGATTGGCCAGACCATGATCAATGCCCTGGCTGGCGGCGCGGTCACCACGCCGGACTTCAGCCTGTCAGCATCTCCAGCCAGCGTTTCAGTCACGCAGGGTTCAACTGCAACCAGCACAATTACTGAAACAGACTTGAACGCTTTTACCGGCAGCGTTACGCTGTCTGCTTCTGGATTGCCTGCGGGCGTCACGGCAGCATTCGGCACCAACCCAACCACTTCCACGAGCGTGGTTACGTTCACGGCAAGTGCAACGGCAACGACTGGAGTGGCATCGGTCACGATCACTGGAATTTCAGGAGCGCTGACTCATACCACCTCGATCAGCCTTACAGTGAACGCAACTGGCGGAGCGGGTTCGCAGCTGATTGTGAATGGCGGCTTTGAAACCGGCACCACCACAGCTCCACCGTGGACTCTGACAGCCGGCGTGCTCAACACCTCAGCTTCCGAGCCACCGCATGCTGGAACCAAAGATGCCTGGATGGATGGCTACGGCACCACACACACCGATACATCCACTCAGTCCGTGACGATTCCAGCCACGGCGACCACCGCAACTCTCACGTTCTTCCTGCACATTGATACGGCTGAGACCACCACCACTACGGCGTTCGATACGCTGACGGTGCAGGTGCTCAACTCCGCGGGTACAGTGCTGCAGACGCTGGGAACTTTCTCCAACCTGAATAAGGGAACGGGATACACGCAGCGTTCACTGCCCATCAGCGTTACCTCGATCAAGGGCACGACTGTTCAGATCAGGTTCACCGGTAAGGAAGACGCGAGCCTGCAAACCTCATTCGTGATTGACGACGTTGCCTTGAATGTTCAGTAATGAGCATTCAGTGACGAATCGTTGAATAACGATTGAGTATGGATCAAAAAAATACCGGGGCCGCAAGGCCCCGGATTTTTATTGTCTATTTGTGTTGCCGATGAATAAAGCTACTACGGCACTTTTACCCACGCCGTGGTAGTGCCAATCATTTTCGAGTTGCGGTCCAGAACTCCCAGCGCCAGGTTGTAGCTGCCCGGCTTGAGATCAATGGTCTGTTTGCAGGGGAATTGCTGCCCCTTCATCATGGTCTGGAATTCATCGGCTTTCATGGCAGCGGTCATGGTGGTGCTGGCCTGTTTCACGGGCGCGCCTTTATCAGAATAGGCAGCAACGGCACAGCTGACCAGGGCATGCTCCAGCCCATCGTCTTTATGTTCAAAGGAGAGCGTGTGCGGATCAATGGCAAAGCTCACCGTTACCTTTTGCACCTTGTCGGATGGCGGAGCTACGCCAGCGTGAAAAACCACTGCTGTGGCGCTCGGCGAATCCAGGCTAAGGGCATCACTGAGCGTTTTGGTCAGTGTTTTATCGGCATCCTTGTCCTTGTTTTTAGCGTTCGGATCGAACGCGTAGTAGCCCTGGCGATAGCGCAGGCTCACGCCTTGTTTGGACTTGATCTGGATCGCGCGAAATTTCTCGTCCCAGGTTTTGTTGTCTGGATAATATTCCAGCGTGTAGTAAGTGGAGCCGTCATCCAGGCTGGAGCGAATGCCCATCTCTACGTCATTGCTATTGTAAAAAGCTTTTCCGCCAGTGCGGTCCGCCAGGGCGCGCATGGTGTTGATGGTATTGAGGCGATTGTTCTTGTCCACTCCTGATTCATCAATTGGATAAACTGCCACCTGCGCGTTCATCAGGGCATTGCTGATTTTCTCTACCGCCTCTTGAAAATCCTTGCCTGAGCCGCGCCCGGTGGACGGGTTTTGTCCAATGTTGGCGCTCGCCAAATTTGCAGGACAGGGGGCTGTACCAATCCTTGGAGAGGTAAGGCAGGCTGCCGTGCCTTCGTCATTGATGATTTCAGGGGAAAGGGTAATGGGAAACCCTGCCGAAACCCAGATCAGGTTCTTCCGTCCCGGATAGCCGGCCAGTGCGCTCGCCAGAGTGCCGAACGCAGTAATTGAAACGTCCATGGTGTTCACGGTTGTGCTATTGCTGGGAGCGCGCGCAGAAAACGGTGACGCTGCGGCATATACGTCCAGCACATGAACCGGCCCCTTGGGCTTGTAGCCTTGCACCAGCGCTTTCAGTTCTCCGATGTCCGTGGTGAAATCGTGAAGCAGCGTGAGCTTTTGTTCCAGGACGTAAAGCGCCGTCGGCTGGGTCAACGTTCCTTTGTCAAGAAACTTGATTAATTCATCCCGTCCGTAGGCATAGCTGGCAAAATCACCGTTGATAGCGTCCATCAGGATTACGTTCAGCGAGTTCACATCTTTATATTGCGGCGCGTTGCTGAAGCCGCCGCCGGTTGCGCCGGTTACTTGCGTGGCTTTATTGTGCTGCTTAAAGCTGAACGCGCTGATCTTTTGCGGCTTGCCGTCTTCGGTGACCGAAAAGTCTTCAACTTTAAGGTCTGGAACAGGCTCGCCCTTACTGTTGGTAGCCACTACATCCACCACCACCAGACGGGTATTGGCCCGCAATACGGTGGAAGGCTGGTCTTGAATGGATATGGACGGCATTGAAGCTGGTCCTTCCGCTGCAACGCTCAACAGAGAAGAACTGCTTAGGACGGTGAATGCTGCAAGAAAGAAAACGAGAGTACGCCACTTCCAATTCATAGAAAGGCTCCTGCAAAGTTGAATAACCCGGACGTATGAGGCCCGGGTCGGTTGTGAATCAATAGAACAAATAGCTGCTTGATTTCTGTAGATACTTCCCTCGCGCTTCAATCGCAAAAATTCAGTTATTAAGGCACTTTCACCCACGCCGTGGTGGTGCCAATGAGTTTGGAATTGCGGTCCAGAACTCCCAGCGCCAGGTTATAACTGCCCGGCTTGAGATCGATGGTTTGTGTGCAGGGAAATTGTTGTCCCTTCATCATGGTCTGGAATTCGTCAGCTTTCATCGCCGCAGTCATGGTGGTGCTGGCCTGCTTTACCGGCGCGCCTTTGTCAGAATAGGCGGCCACGGCGCAGCTGACCACGGCATGCTCTAATCCATCGTCTTTGTGCTCAAAGGAAATCGTATGCGGATCAATGGCAAAGCTTACAGTTACTTTCTGCGCCTTATCCGACGGCGGAGCTACGCCAGCGTGAAACACCACGGCCGTGGCGCTGGGGGAATCCAGGCTAAGGGCATCACTGAAAGTTTTCGTCAGCACCTTGTCTGCGTCTTTGTTCTTGTCATTGTTCCCTGGCTCCAGGGCGTAATAGCCCTGGCGATAGCGCAGGGTTATGCCCGCCTTGGTCTTGAGCTGAATCGAGCGGAATTTGCTGTCCCATGTTTTATTGGTCGGATAGTATTCCAGCGTGTAGTAAGTGGAACCGTCATCCAAACTGGAACGAATGCCCAGTTCGACATCATTACTGTTGTAAAAAGCTTTTCCGCCAGTGCGGTCTGCCAGACTGCGCATGGTTTGAATGATGTTGATCCTATTGTCCCTCAGCACGCCGGTCTCATCGATAGGATAAACCGCAATCTGTGCGTTCATCAGGGCGTTGGCCGCCTTCTCTACGGCTTTTTCAAAGTCCTTGCCCGTTCCTTGACCAGAACCAAACTGAGCATAGAGTAATCCTGGCTGTAATGAACGGTCTATACTGGTGTCAACGCCCGAGTTTGTATCATTAATAATTTCGGGAAACAGAGTGATAGGAAAACCGGCTGAAACCCAGATCAGATTCTTCCGTCCCGGATATCCGGCCAAAGCACTGGCCAGAGTATTTAAAGCATTCACTGAAATATCCATGGTATTCACTGTCGTGCTGTTGGCGGGGGCACGCTCTGAAAATGGCGATGCCGCCGCATATACGTCCTGCACCCGCGAAGTGCCTTTGGGTTTATAGCCTTCCACCAGAGCTTTTAGCTCCGCGATGTCAGTGGTGAAGTCGTGCAGCAGAATCAGCTTTTGCTCCAAGACATAGAGCGCTGTCGGCTGCGTTAGAGTGCCCTTATCTAGAAATTTAAGAAGCTCATCGCGGCCATAGGCATGGCTGTCAAAATTTCCATTGATGGAGTCCAGCAGGATCACGTTCAGCGAACTTACGTCTTTGTATTGTGGCGCATTGCTGAAGCCGCGTCCGGTTACGCCGGTTACTTGCGCGGCTTTATTGTGCTGCTTAAAGCTGAACGCACTGATCTTCTGCGGTTTGCCGTCTTCGGTCACGGTAAAATCTTCCACTTTAAGGTCTGGAACAGGCTCACCTTTACCGTTGGTGGCTACCACGTCCACCACCACCAGACGGGTATTGGCCCGCAGCACGGAGGGAGACTGATCTTGAACGGATATTGAGGGCACTGAAGCTGGTCCTTCCGCGGCTACGCTCAACATGGATGAACTGGTTAGGAGGCTGAATGCCAGAACAGAAAAAGTTAATGTGCGCCACTTCCAACTCATAAAATGAACTCCTGCAAAGTTGAACAATCCGGGTTTGAAAGCCCGGGCCGGTTATGGGTTAATAGAGCAAATAGCTGCTGATTTCCTTGGATAAAATTCCCTCGCGAACTGATCACCAAAAGGGACTCCCGATTACGGGACTTTTACCCACGCTGTGGTGGTGCCAATGAGTTTGGAATTGCGGTCCAGAACTCCCAGCGCCAGATTGTAACTACCTGGCTTAAGGTCAATGGTTTGGTTGCAGGGAAACTGCTGTCCCTTCATCATGGTCTGGAACTCATCGGTCTTCATGGCCGCCGTCATGGTGGTACTGGCCTGTTTCACCGGCGCACCTTTATCAGAATAGGCGGCCACGGCGCAACTGACCAGCGCATGCTCCAATCCGTCATCTTTGTGTTCAAAAGAAATTGTGTGCGGATCAATGGCAAAACTTACTGTTACTTTCTGCACCTTGTCTGAGGGCGGAGCTACGCCAGCGTGAAACACCACGGACGTGGCGCTGGGGGAATCCAGGCTGAGAGCGTCACTGAAGGATCTTGTCAGGGCCTTTTCTGCATCTTTGTCTTTATCTTTATCTTTAGAGCCCGGTTCCAGCGCGTAATAGCCCTGCCGATAGCGCAGGGTCACGTTTTGCTTGGTCTTGATCTGGATGGAGCGAAATTTTTCGTCCCACGTTTTGTTCGCCGGATAATATTCCAGCGTGTAATAGGTTGAGCCATCGTCCAGGCTGGCACTAATCCCCACTTCCACGTCATTGCGGTTGTAGAAAGCCTTGCCTCCGGTGCGGTCGGCCAGGGTTCGCATGGTATTGATGGTATTGAGATGATTGTCTCTGTCAACTCCGGCTTCATCAATGGGATAAACCGCAACTTGCGCGTTCATTAGAGCATTGGCGACTTTTTCTACTTCCTTTTCAAAGTTCCCATGCGGCCCCGGGGCTGTTCCCTGAGCGTGGTTCATGTCTATCGGACTACTTGACGTACCGCCTGGCAGTGGATCGCTATTGATGATTTCAGGATAGAGCGTAACGGGAAACCCTTCCGAAACCCAGATCAGGTTTTTTCTTCCGGGATAGCCAGCCAGGGCATTCGCCAGTGTGCTCATGGCTTTCATTGAAACATCCATGGTATTGACGGTTGTACTGTTATCAGGTGCGCGCGATGAAAATGGTGACACAGCGGCATACATGTCTTTCGCATGAGCAGGTCCCTTGGGCTTGTAGGACTGCACCAGCGCTTTCAGTTCGGCAATGTCAGTGGTAAAGTCGTGCAGCAACGTGAGTTTTTGCTCCAGAACGTAGAGCGCTGTCGGCTGAGTCAATGTTCCTTTGTCCAGGAATTTGATGAGCTGGTCCCGGCCATAGGCATAGCTGGCAAAATCACCGTTGATGGTATCCAATAGGATCACATTCAATGAGCTTACATTTTTATATTGTGGCGCATTGCTGAAACCACCGCCGGTTGGCCCCCCGGCCACCTGTGTGGCTTTATTGTGCTGCTTAAAGCTGAATGCGCTGATCTTTTGCGGCTTGCCGTCTTCCAGCACCGTAAAGTCTTCCGCTTTAAGGTCTGGCACCGCCTCGCCTTTGCTATTGGTGGCCACCACGTCAACCACAACCAGGCGTGTGTTGGCCCGCAGCACAGGAATTGATGGCGAGTCCTGG
>DASZMF010000483.1:0-3492 GCA_035552035.1 Candidatus Angelobacter sp. | reverse complement strand
AACTAATGATAACAGAAAGAATTATAACTTTGACTTATCCATCTCCGGGGACGAACATTGTCCGTTGGATCTCACGCTTGGATCTGCAGGAGAAGAGAACTCCATGGATAACCCCCGCATCACTTTCTTTGACACCACGCTGCGCGACGGCGAGCAGGCCCCCGGCTGCAGCATGGGCGTCTATGACAAGCTGCGCATGGCGCGTCAACTGGAAGCGCTTGGCGTGGATGTAATTGAGGCGGGCTTTCCCATTGCTTCAGAAGATGACTTCCGCGCCGTAAGCCTGATTGCCGGTGAAATCCGCCGCCCGATTATTGCCGGGCTGGCCCGCGCCAGTGAACCAGATATTCTCCACGCGTGGAATGCCCTGGAAAAGGCCCGGCGGCCGCGCATCCATGTATTTCTTGCCAGCTCTGATCTGCATCTGCAATGCAAACTGAAAATCACGCGTGAGCAGGCGCTGGAGCAGGTGTCCCGCACGGTGGCTTATGCCAAGTCGCTTTGCCCGGATGTGGAATTTTCTCCCGAAGACGCCACGCGCTCCGATCTCGATTTTCTCTGCAAATTTGTGCAGGCTGCCGTGGATGCCGGAGCCACTACGATTAATATTCCTGACACCGTGGGCTATTCGATTCCAGATGAATTCTCATCCATCATCCGGACGGTCCGCGAACGGGTGAAGGGCATTGAGAATGTAACTATCTCCGTGCACTGCCATAACGATCTTGGATTGGCAGTGGCCAACACCATCGCGGCGATCAATGCCGGTGCGAGACAAGTGGAGTGCACGATCAACGGAATTGGCGAGCGAGCCGGCAATGCTTCACTGGAAGAAATTGCCATGGTCTTGAGTGTGCGCCAGGCGCAGCTGCCGTATCAGATGGGCATCAATACGCAGAAAATTTATCCCGCAAGCTGCATGCTGGCGGAGATTGTCGGCTTCACGCCGCAGCCTAATAAAGCGATTGTTGGCCGCAACGCTTTTGCGCATGAAGCCGGCATACATCAGCATGGCGTGATCGCCAACCCGCTGTGTTACGAGATTATGACGCCGGAATCTGTGGGCGTACCTGGCAACGATCTGGTTCTGGGCAAGCACTCCGGACGCCACGCGCTGAGCAAGAGGCTGGCCGAGCTTGGCTATCCGGCTTCAGGTTCTGAGCTTGATTCTGTCTATACACGGTTCATGAAGCTGGCGGAGAGCAAAAAGAAAATTTATGACCAGGACCTGATCTCGCTGGTGCCTGTCTCCACGCGGCAGCGAACTGCTGCGCATGTAGCGAGCTAAGTTAGCGTGGCAAGCGACGTTCTTCTGATAAGTAAGCTGATTTATTTTTAAAAAGAAGTGGTGTTGAATCATGCGACATAAGCTGACAATCCTCCCCGGTGATGGTGTAGGTCCTGAAGTGGCACGTGAAGCGGTGCGGGTGCTCCGCGCTTTGAGTAATTTTTCTGACTGCGAATTTATATGCGATGAAAAGCCGATTGGCGGCGCTGCCATTCGCGCGCACGGCACACCTCTGCCGGAAAGTACGCTGAGAGCCTGCATGAACTCTGACGCGGTTTTTCTGGGTGCGGTAGGCGCGCCGGAATTTGACCATCTGCCCAGAGAGCAGAAGGCCGAGGCTGGATTGCTGGCGTTGCGTACGGCGCTGGGTGGGTTTGCCAATCTGCGTCCGGCAGTTTCATTCCCATCGATTGCGGATTGCTCTCCGCTACAGCGCTCGCGCGTGGAGGGCGCGGATGTTTTGTTTGTCCGCGAATTGCTCGGCGGACTTTATTTTGCGGAGCCACGCGGCTTTGCCCCGGAGAATGATTCAGCTTTCAACACCATGCGCTACTCCACGGAAGAAATTGAGCGCGTGGCGCATGTCGCTTTTCGTCAAGCGCGCAGCCGCCGCAAGAAACTTACGTCAGTGGACAAGGCCAACGTGCTGGAGACTTCGCAGCTATGGCGTCGCACGGTGACGCGGATTGCCAAGGAATATCCTGATGTGAAGCTGGACCACATGTACGTGGATTCCTGCGCGATGCAGCTGGTCAGCAATCCCACGCGCTTTGATGTGGTGCTTACGGAAAATCTTTTTGGCGATATTTTGTCTGACGAAGCAGGCGCGATTATGGGATCGCTGGGCATGCTGGCTTCGGCCACGATTGGCGGCACGGTGGATTTGTACGAGCCGGTGCACGGCTCCGCGCCGGACATCGCAGGAAAAGGCATTGCCAATCCGCTGGGCGCGATTGCCTCGGCGGCCATGATGCTGCGGCTCTCTTTTGGCATGCATCCTGAAGCTGCTGATCTTGAGGCCGCAATTCGGCAGGTGCTGGATGAAGGACATTGCACCGTAGATTTGGCTGGTGCGGGAAAGCATGTTGTTGGCACCAGTGAAATGGGAGACATGGTGGAGCAGCGCTTTGCCGGACTGCTTGACCGCCGTTTCTCTTACCATGCAGTATGAAGCCATGCCGAAGTTGGAATTGATGAAGTTTGAGTCATGATGCCACGCACTCTTTTTGACAAAATCTGGGACCGCCACGTGGTCTATGCCGGACCGGAAGGCTCGTCTCTTCTTTATATTGATCTTCATCTCGTGCATGAAGTCACTTCACCGCAGGCGTTTGAAGGCCTGCGGCAGGCCCAGCGCAAACTTCGCCGGACGGACCTGACTTTTGCCACGCTTGATCACAACATTCCCACCACGGGCGACCGCATGGCTCTGGAAGATGCACTGGCCCGCACACAGGTGGAAGCGTTGCGCAAAAACTGCAAAGACTTTGGCGTGCCGCTCTATGATTTGGACGCGCCCGAGCAAGGCATTGTTCACGTGATTGGTCCGGAGCTGGGGCTGACGCAGCCGGGGACGACCGTTGTTTGCGGCGACAGCCACACCAGCACGCATGGTGCTTTTGGCGCGTTGGCTTTCGGCATTGGCACGTCAGAAGTCGAACATGTGATGGCCACGCAGTGCCTGGTGCAGAAAAAACCGAAGTCGATGCAGGTGCGGTTTGTCGGCGCGATTGCTCCGGAGGTTACGTCAAAAGATTTGATCCTGGCGCTGATTGCGCAGATTGGTATCGACGGCGCTACCGGCCACGTAGTGGAGTATGCAGGTGAGGCGATGCGCGCGTTGTCAATGGAGGCGCGCATGACCATCTGCAATATGAGTATTGAAGGCGGCGCTCGCGCCGGAATGATTGCACCAGACCAGACGACCTTTGACTATCTAAAAGGAAAAAGATTTGCGCCGCAAGGACAAGCGTGGGACAAAGCAGTGCAGGACTGGTCAACGCTGCAGTCGGATGCTGGAGCCAAATTTGATTCCATCATCGATATCAATGCCGCGCAGATTGCTCCGTTTGTGACGTGGGGCACCAATCCTGGAATGGCTGCGCCGGTGACCGGTGAAGTTCCCAGTCCTGACCGAGCCGCGAATGATTCTGAACGTAACAGCATTGCGCGGGCGCTGGAATATAGGGGGTTGAGCGCGCACA
>DASZMF010000482.1:0-10273 GCA_035552035.1 Candidatus Angelobacter sp. | reverse complement strand
GTGATTTTCGGTGCAACGGTGAAAGCTATAAATCACGCAAGCGGTGCATCATTTAAGGCAGTGACTGACGACTCGGGATTATGGAGATTCGATCGATTGACTCCCGGGAGCTACCAGGTCGAGGTGTCCGCACAAGGCTTCAAGAATGCGATGATGCGCGTCAGAGTTGCTTCGGGCCGCGAGACTACCCTTGGGACAATAAAGTTGTCCGTTGGCAGTACCACCTCAACCGTTGAGGTCACAGCTGAATCACCGATGATTGAAACCAGCCAGGCGCAGGTTACAAATACTTTTAGCCCTACCAACCCAAGTCCATACACAGGAGGCTCCGAAAGCAACAGCCGGAAAGATCGCGACAAGAAAAAGCAAGAAGCTGCTGCACAGAACGGCGCGTCAGATAATGTGCTCAACTTGCAGAAGCGCGTTGCTGGCGTGTTGCCTGTTCGCGTGGATGTGCCGAGGGCAGGAACTTCGTATCGCTTTGCCCGCGCGCTGGTGCTGGACGAAGAAACCAAGGTAACGTTCAGCTATAAGACGAAATAATAGATGGCCGCGAATTTACGCGAATGAACACGAATCCAACTTGATTCGCGCTTTGCGTTCATTCGCGGCTGATTTTTTTACTTCACATACTTCGGCTGCTCGCCTTTGCTCCATGGATCATAGTTGTGAGCAAAAGGTACGCGTTCATTGATGGGCGGATGGTCGGCATACCAGAAGACCACAAACTTGCTGGGATACGGATAAGACAAACTCAACTCGCCCAATATCTGGAAAGCGTGCGCGGCGGTTTCCTGTGAATTGGCGTTGATGCCATGGGTAACTTCCAGGCCGTAGATGTCAGCATTGTGTTCCAGCGTCCGGCTGAAAGCGCTGCCAATGGGCTGAGCGACGATATTAAGAATAGAAAAGATCAGAAGCAGCATGGGCACGGCGGCCCAGTCGCTGAGTTCGCGCATGTGCCAGCGCTGCTGGAAGCGTACTAAGGCCCCGGTTGCGAAGACATAAAGCAGATAAAAACCAACCAGCAGACCAACGGCGGTGGCGGCAATGCCGATTCGTACATGGTTGAGAACGTAGTGACCCATTTCATGCCCGACAACAAAAAGTGTTTCTGGCGTACTGGCATTTTTGATTGTGGTGTCCCAAATCACAATGCGTTTTGAGGGACCAAAGCCGGTCACATAAGCATTAAGCGTGGTGACCTTCTTGCTTGCGTCCATCAGAAAGATTCGGTTGCGCGGAATATCTTCGCCCGCCCGTGCGCTGACTCTCTCAATCGCGTCAACTAACTGCGGATTTGTTATTTCTAACGGAGTGAAATTGTTAAAGAGAGGATCAAACACTACCGGAGCCAGGAAGATCAGAAAAACGACAAATGGGACCGCCATGAGCGCGGTGTACAACCACCAGCGCCTGGGGCTTTTTCGGATAAGGCTGGTTATACCCCAAATAGCAAATGTAAATATCGCTAGAGAAAGCGCCTGTCCTATAGCCACATCTCGCAGCCATGATCCCCAGCCCTGAACAGAAAGGCCATATTGCAGGCTGATGCTCTGCTGATACGCATCCAGCGGCAAACCGAGAACGGTGAGCGTGAGTATGAAGAGGGGGACGAAAATTAAAGCCTGCACAAAGCGATTACCAGAGACTTTCTCCGCCCAGTCGCGATATTTGGCGGCGATCCCCAGAGACAAAATGGCCAGCAGAATGATCAATGAATACGCGGTGTCGATGATCCGCAGCTTGCCGCGCAGTTCATACAGCGCTTTGGCTTTTGCCAGCTTGTCTGGAGGCAGCGTGTACTCGGTGGTCTGAGTGGCAGTTGAGCTTGGGGCCGCCGTAGTTGCAGCAGGCGCGGCGGCAGCAGGTGTTTGCGCGTTAACGCTGTGGGGCGCAACACCAAGACACAATACGAGCAGAATAAGAGAGCCGAGCAGCTTCATAGAAAACAGCCTCCGCGCACAAATACTGGGAATGTGGGCAAGATAGCAGAAAATTCACACCTTTGAAACCAACACCTTTGAAACGCAGAGGAACAGAGGCAGCAGAGGAAATAGGCTCGCCGGATGCAATTTTGCTTTCTGTGCTCTCGTTTTTTCTTTGTGTTTCAAGATTTTGTTTTTTGCTGAATGAAAAAGAAGGGAAGCGTTAGCCTGCGGTTATAAAATAAGGAAGAACTCTGCATTCGATAAAGGTCCTTCTATGGCGCGGCTTCTCAAGAATATTTTTTCTCTCGCAATTATTGTTTTTTTCTCTGCGTTCGCCGGCATTTACGCCGGGGCACAGCAGAACCCTAAGCGCCTCATCATGAAAGATGGTACGTACCAGGCGTCCACGCAGTGGGAAGTCACCGGCGACCGCGTGCGCTATTACAGCGCTGAGCGTTATGGCTGGGAGGAAATTCCCAAAGAGCTGGTGGACTGGCCCGCCACGGAGAAATACAACAGAGAGCGCGAAACAGAGCGCGATGCAACCATCAAGGAAATTGCGAAGGCCGACGAAGCCGACGAACGCGAAGCTCCGCTGGTGGTTCCCGGCCTGCGCCTGCCGAATACCGGCGGCGTCTTTCTGCTCGATACATTTAAAAACGAGCCGCAACTGGTGGAGTTGGTACAGAACGGAAGCGATCTCAACAAACACACCAGCCGCAACATACTGCGATCAGTCATGAATCCGATTGGCGGCTCTTCCACGCAGACGCTGGAGTTGAAAGGCGAGCGTGCGCGGGTGCAGTCCCACGTGGCGCAGCCGGTCATTTTTATGAACGTGGACACAACGGGCAGCGCGGAGCCGGCGTTCACGCAAAAGGCTTCTGACAAAGACCAGAAAGTAAACCGTTATGCGCTGGTGCGCGCGGAGAAAAAGAAAGACCTGCGCGTGATGGGAAAGCTCAATGTTGCGGTGTTCGGAAAGATCGATCAAAAAGAAGCGTGGATCCCGCTGACTGCGTCCGCTCTGGGAGATTGGACCAAGCTCACGCCCACCGAACCATTGCCGCCCGGCGAATATGCCGTGGTGGAGCTGCTGGATAAAAAACAGATCAACTTGTTTGTGTGGGACTTCGGCTTTGATCCGGCGGCGGCGCAGAACCCGGGAGCATGGTTGCCACGGCAGCCGGGAACCGTTGATTCAACTCCAACGCCGGCCCTGACGCAGAGGCCGAAATAGGCAATCCCGAAGCGCAAGCGAGGGAACCCTATGGCCAAGAAAAATCCAGCCGCGAATTCACGCGAATGAACACGAACCAACACAGGCGCTCAATTTGTATTCGACTAGATGAATGGGCTGCCTTTTGTGATTCGTGGTGATAGGGATCCCTTGCTATGCTTCGGGATTTCAGAGAAAAGCTTTACTTCAGTATCCCCTGCTGGGCCACTGCAATATTGTCTCGGCTGGAATTTTTCACCATATACATCATCTCGTCTGCCTGGCGGATGATTTCGTGTGAGCTCTTGGCGTCTTCAGGATACGTTGCCAATCCCATGCTGCAGCGGACATTCAGGTTCAGAGAATCTTCCGCGAGGAAAACAGTCTTGCGCATCATTTCCTGAATACGCTTGGCCACTACCAGGGCAGAGTGCTTATCGGTTTGCGGCAGCAGGATTACAAATTCATCGCCGCCGTAACGAAAGGCGTAATCAATCAAACGAAGCTGGGATTTAATCTTGAAGCCGATTTCCTGCAGCAGCTTGCTTCCGACCAAGTGACCGTACGTATCGTTGACGTGTTTGAAATGGTCCAGGTCAAGAAAGATCACGCTGAATTCATAGCCAAAGCGGGCGGAGCGATAAACCTCGGCTTCCAGGGTCTTATAAAGATGCCGGGCGTTGTAGAGGCCGGTGCAATCGTCAGTGATTGTGAGTTCCTGAATTTTCTCAACCGCGCGCGCGTTATCAATGGCAATGGCTGCGTAATCGCAAAGAGCGTGCAGGAAAAACATTTCCTGCTCGCCAAAACTTTCCATGGCGCAGTTAATGAGCTGGATCACGCCCAGCACGCGGTGCTTGGATTGCAGCGGCACGCAGATGATGGACCGGGTCTTCCATTTGGTCATTTCATCAATGCGTTTGGAAAAGCGCGGATCGTTATAAACATCAGGGACAATGAGCGATTCGCCGTGTCGGGCCACCCAACCGGCAATGCCTTCGCCGACTTTTAGCCGTACGGTCTTAAGCGTTTCGGCGGCATCGCCTACGGCAATGGCGAAATACAACTCGTCCTTCTGTTCATCGACCATCAGCAGTGACCAGGTGTCCGGACGGAAAAATTCCGCCATCTTGTCCATGATGGTTTGCAGAATTGAATCGAGATTCAGCGACGATGTCAGGGCCTTCGCGACATCATTGAAGATGGCGACTTCCTGCAGTTGCCTTTTTGCCTTGCGCTCTGGTCCTTCTGACTCGCTCATCTAGGGGGTAATCCTTGTGAAGCAACTGAGAAATACTCGAACTTTTTGCGTATTATCGCTTGATTTTACAAAATGGGCAACCGGCCAATAGACCTGAAACCTTTGGGTAATAGCCCTTACGTGCTGGGAAAGTAGTTGTCGAATCAACAGTTAGGGGGTATTTTGTTACCTGACGCAAGTTTGGGCTTCAAAATTATGGGCCAATTGACTGACTTACCGGCAAAAGGCAATGGAACCGCCATGGGTGTTTTTGGGGATCGGCTACGGCGCGAACGGGAGATGCGAGGCATCACCCTGGATGAAATTACGGAGTCAACCAAGGTTTCACGCCGCCATCTGGAAGCGCTGGAAGGCGAGCACTTTGATCAGCTTCCGGGCGGTGTCTTCAATAAAGGCTTTGTTCGCGCCTATGCGCGTTTCCTTGGTATTGACGAAGACCAGGCCGTAGCGGACTATTCCGCGGCCAGCAATGAGGCGCCGGAACCGGAAAACAAGTTTCCACTCGATATTCACATGAGACCGGATCCAGAGCTGAACCCCCGGCGCTCTTATCTGCCGTTGGTTTTTGCGGTGGCGGCGTTGGTGGGTGTCCTTGTGGGCTACGCTTTCTGGGTTAAGTCCAAGCCGCATGCCCAGGAAACGGCAGAGAATGCCAGCCAGTCATCGCCCGTGCCCTCAGCCAGTGCGCCTGTTGAGAAAGCTCCTGCGCCAACGGCTGCTCAGCAAGCGTCAGAATCCAAGCCAAAAAACGCAGAACGTGCAGCCGCCACAGCCCCGCAAGCAAAAACCCAGCAGCAACAACCTACGCCAGATGCGGCAGCAACCCTGGCAGCCGGCAAGCCGGAGAAATCATTCTTTATTTCAGTCAAAGCCAGAGAAGACTCGTGGGTGTCAGTTGTTGCGGATGGAAAATCCGTGATGGAACGCGTCTTGATGGCGGACAAGCACAAGAAGATCAAGGCGGGAAAATCGCTGATTCTGAGGACGGGTAACGCTGGTGGAATTGAAGTGAGCTTTAACGGACGGCCGCTCGGCAATCTGGGCAATGAAAATGAGCCGCGCACACTCACCTTTAGTCCCACCGGACTAGTACAATAATCCTTGTAAATGCGTATCGGCTTTGGCCGATAATGTAGCCATACGCTCATTTCACAGTGAAAAACACTCCATTCGGCTGCGTTTCCGCCGGTTGTAACGCCAAAATGTTGTTCCCGGCCACACTGATCCGGTAATCTACTAAACGGTATCCTAGAAGTGTTTTTACAGTTGAGTAATGAAGAAATTTTAGGAGGCAAGTATTGGCTTCACGCGAAAAGTTTTTGTTCACCTCTGAGTCGGTCACGGAAGGCCACCCGGACAAAATTGCAGACCAGATTTCCGACGCGATTCTGGATGCGTGCCTGGCAGAAGATCCTCACAGCCGCGTGGCCTGTGAAACTCTCACCGCTACCGGCCTGGTAGTGATCGCCGGCGAAATTACCACCAAGACCTATGTGGATTTCCAGAAGATCGTGCGCGGCGTGGTGCAATCCATTGGCTATGACAACGCGCTCTATGGTTTTGATTCCAATACCTGCGCCGTAATTTCCAGTATCAACAAACAATCCGGCGATATCGCGATGGGCGTGGATACAGGCGGTGCCGGCGACCAGGGCATGATGTTCGGCTACGCCAGCAATGAAAACGATAGTTACATGCCGACGCCCATTGATCTGGCCCACAAACTTTGTCTCCGCCTCACAGAAGTCCGCAAGAGTGGCCAGCTGCCTTATCTCCGGCCCGACGGCAAATCCCAGGTTACAGTTGAATATGACGCAAACCACAAGCCCAGGCGCGTGGATGCAGTGGTAATTTCCACCCAGCATGCGGATTCCATTGACAACGAAACACTGCGGGCAGACATTATGCGGCACGTGATCCAGGCTGCTGTTCCGGCAAACCTGCTGGATGCCGACACAAAATATCACATCAATCCCACAGGCCGCTTCGTAATTGGCGGACCTATGGGCGATACCGGTTTGACCGGACGCAAAATTATCGTGGATACCTACGGCGGCATGGGACGCCACGGCGGCGGCGCTTTCAGCGGTAAAGATCCGACCAAGGTCGATCGTTCGGCTTGCTACATGTGCCGTTATATTGCCAAAAACATTGTGGCATCCGGCCTGGCTGACCGCTGCGAAGTTCAGCTGGCGTACGCCATTGGCGTTGCTGAACCCGTTAGCGTGCTGGTGGATACCTTTGGCACGGGCAAGATCAGCGAAGAGAAACTGGAAGCGCTTGTCCGCGAAAACTTCCAGCTCACGCCGAAAGGCATTATTGAATCCCTGAAGCTGCGTCGCCCTATCTACAAGAAAACTGCAGCTTATGGACACTTTGGCCGCAAAGACCCCGATTTCACATGGGAAGCCACTGATAAAGCCGCGGCGCTGCGTGAGCAGAGCCAAGGCAAGGCTGATTCCAAGGCCAATGCCGGCGCAACCCGTTAAGAATCTTTTTACTGAATATCATTCCGAATAGAGCCAGGCGAAGTGGGGAATCTGTTTTAATAGATAGAACAGATTCTTCCCCTTCGACTTCGCTCAGGGCCGGAATGATCGGGCGAATCGCAAATCGGCCTCCTCAAATTTTTTTAAATTGCCTCTCGCAGGCAGACGAACAGGAAAAAAATGTCAACAACTGTAGTTACGCAAACTTCTTATGACGTCAAGAGTCTTGAACTGGCCGATCTGGGCAAACGCCGCATTGAGTGGGCCAATCAGTCCATGCCGGTGCTCCAGAGCATCCGCAAAGAGTTCATCAAGAACCAGCCATTGAAGGGCATGCGCGTTTCCGCTTGCCTGCATGTCACCACTGAGACAGCTAATCTGGCTATCACGTTGCGCGATGGAGGAGCTGATGTGATCCTTTGCGCCTCCAACCCACTTTCCACGCAGGATGACGTAGCGGCATCGCTGGTGCGCGATTACAACATCGGCGTCCATGCCATTAAAGGCGAGGACAACGAAACCTATTACAAACACATTCTCTCCGCGCTCGACCACAAGCCGCACATGACGATGGATGACGGCGCTGACCTGGTTTCCATTGCGCTCACCAAACGGCAGGACGTGCTCGACGGAATCATTGCCGGCACGGAAGAAACCACCACAGGTGTAATTCGCCTGCGCGCGATGGCAAAAGACGGCCAGCTGCGTTACCCGATCATCGCCGTAAATGATGCGCTGACTAAGCACATGTTTGACAATCGCTACGGCACCGGCCAGTCCACCATGGACGGTGTGATCCGCTGCACCAACTCGCTGATTGCTGGTTCCAAGTTTGTCGTCGCCGGCTTCGGCTGGTGCGGACGCGGTCTGGCTTCACGCGCACGCGGCATGGGGGCAGATGTGATCGTTACGGAAATCGATCCCACGAAGGCGATTGAAGCCGTGATGGAAGGCTATCGCGTAATGTCGATGGCGGAAGCAGCCAAGATTGGCGACTTCTTTGTGACCGTTACCGGCAACAAAAACGTAATTGGCCGCGACCACTTTGAGCTGATGAAAAACGGCGCTGTGGTTGCCAACTCCGGCCACTTCAACGTGGAAATCGATATTCCCGCGCTGGAAAAAATGTCTTCCTCAAAACGCCAGACTCGCGACTTTGTGGATGAATACGCCATGAAAGACGGACGTAAGATTTATCTGCTGGGCGAAGGCCGCTTGATCAACCTGGCGGCTGCTGAAGGCCATCCGGCTTCAGTGATGGATATGAGCTTTGCCAATCAGGCGCTTTCGGCTGAGTATCTGGTGAAGAACTACAAATCGCTGGAGAAAAAGGTTTATCCGGTACCGGAAGACCTGGACAAGAAAGTGGCGCGGCTCAAACTGGATTCCATGGGCGTTAAGATCGATAAGCTCACACCAGAGCAGGAAGAGTACCTGGCTAGCTGGAGCGAAGGAACGTAAACCAGTAATTAGTATTTAGTAGTTGGTATTTAGCAAACGGCGGCTCTTAACAGAGTCGCCGTTTTGTTTTGATCGACCTGCGCTGCCTTTTATGCCTTGAGCCACACGTGCCAGAAGAACAATCCCAGATAGCTGATCGCAAAAGAGATGAAGAGTGATGTCAGCAGAATGTGGCCAATCACAAACTGTTTTCCCTGCGGCCAGTCTTTGTGGGAAAAGTAGAAAGCATCCACCCCGACGCGAAATGTCCAAAAAAGGCCGATGAACAAGCTCAAGGCCATGGCAGCCCGATCGCCGTGCAGAAATTCATTGTGGAGCGCCAATGTAAAGGTGCCAAAGGCAATGATTGTAAGCACAGTGAATGAGCTCTGAACCCAGAGAAGCTTACGATTAAATGGTTTTAGCTGGGCTAAGTCTTCTTTCCAGCCTAACCGGGATGGCACTTGAAAGCTGGCACACAATGCCATGAAGTGTCCAATACCAGCCAGCCAAAGGGCAACGTTAAAGAAATTTTCCAATAGTGAATGTGTCATAGTGCATGTACCGCCTGCATGAATGGAATAATTACGCGCAAAACAAAAGAACGATGAAAAAGCCAGAATGCCGGTCCGGCTGTAATCGCAGCCATGAACAATCTGCCGCGCCAACCTTGTCTCAGGCCGAGTCTTTTGCCAGATATGGAGCGCTCAATCGCCAATCCCAAACCTTGAATTGCAAAATACATCGTAGGTAAGCCAAACCCGCCGCACGCAGGCAGGGAAATTACCAGGTCGTGAATGAGTCCTGACGCAACGAATACCAGGAAGCTTGCTGTTCTAGTTCCGAGTTTTTTCTGTACCGGAACAAAAAGGAATTGGTGGGCGAGGTCGCGAAATCCAAGATTCCATCGCCGCCCCCAGAATTCACCCAAAGACGCAGAAGAGAGCGGGGCCGACATGATAGGCACGGCGTTTATTCCCAGGCTCCGCCAGAACACGGCTAAGAGCCGGAAAATACCGAAATGAAGCAGCAGTATTAAGCCCAGCATTCCGGCCCATCCACGCAGCAGCGGCTGAGTTGCAGGGAGAGTTCGCGCGCCGACCCAAAACAAAATAACGCCCAACGCAGTTACAAAAGCCGCGCCCAGCCACGCGGATAAACGCGGCTTAACCGCACGCATGTCCGACTGCAAAAATGTGTCAGCGTCCATGCCGGGCCATGCCAGCAGATAAGCTGCTGAGCGCCATCCCACCTGTCTGCACGCAGCCTGGCGTCTTCTCCAACTCAGCCATTTCAACCCTGCGTAAATGGAGAACGCCAGCAGCCACATCAAGCCCCATGGAGGCAATCTGTTTGCATCCATCACGGCTGCTGCGGGCAGGGTAAATAGAGGCAGCCAATCAGCCCATTCGTATGTCCTTGGCGCTCGAATACGACGCACTTGGCTCAGTGGGTTTTCTGGGACTGTTTGCAACATGGAAGGATCGTAGCATGTTATTTGAACGTGTTCAAATAATAATTACATGAATCCTATGTGCTTGATTCTGCTGGGAATGCAAGAAAACCTTCCTACTTGCGTTCTAAAATGCGGCGCACCATAACCAGTTGTCCCAGATGGTATGCATTGTGGTCGGCAATCAGCAGTGCTTCGCGGAGCAGCGTCTGACCGTCACCATGCGGGATTTTGGCAAATAGATCTTTCTTAGGATTGCTTACCAGCGCGGCCATGCTTTTCAGGTCGGTCAGGATTTGCTTTACGCTTTTGCTCCAGGCCTGGGTATTGGGTGGAGCGTCTGTTACAGGCCAATATTCGTCTGGCCACTTGGGGGATTTATGTTTGCCGCTCTTGCAGAACTCAAGGATGTCCCACTGGGCAATGCGGATATGCTCCAGCAATTGCCAGGGCGTATGCGGAGCGCCTTCAGGCTTGCGT
>DASZMF010000481.1:0-2083 GCA_035552035.1 Candidatus Angelobacter sp. | reverse complement strand
ATCGGGTCCTGACGCGCTGCCATAATTCCTGGATAGAGCGCTCCTAGAATTGCCGCGCCCATGGCGATGGCTCCGGCAATCGGCCACCATCCCGGCACAATGGCCTGCGGCAGAGAGGCAGGCACTAGCTTGGCCAGCAGCCATCGGCTCAGAAAGCTGAAAACAATGCCAAGCAGGCTTCCGCCCAGCCCAAGAAAGAGCGCTTCCATCAAGATGATCCGCACTACTAATACTTTTGAAGCGCCCAGAGATTTCAGAATGCCGATTTCGCGCGTGCGCTGCTGCACCGCCATATACATTGAGAGCGACGCGACGGCAGCGCCAATCAAAACCGCCACGCCAATAATCACGTTTAAGAGCGGCCGCAAAAATGGAACGTTATCCACTGACGTGAGAGAGACAAGCTCTTCCATGGCGTAAACGTTGTAGCCGGGAAGAAGAGTCTTAATCGACTCGACAACTTCATTGGTATTGGCGGGATTATCAAGTTTGAGATAAATCTGCGCCACTTTGCCTGCAGATCCATCCAAATCCTGCAGCGTGGCCAGCGGCAGAAAGATATGCGCCAGTTTGCCGGGTTCCACAATGCCAGCAACGTTCCATGTGCGATTCAGCATGTTGATCTTGCTGCCAGCATGCACATGCGCCTGCTGCGCGTAATAAGTGTCAAACAATATGTCGTCAGGCTTTTCAAAGCCGTGGCCTTCACGAAAAACAAACTTGCCACTCATGCGCTCAAAAGCCGGTGTGTCGATTCCTGATACCACGGTCCAGCCAGAAACCAGATGACTGGCCACGCCGGTTCCAAAGCTCACGTGTGGAACCTGTTCGAGCCGGTTAATCAGCTTTACCGGCAAGTTAGAGAGGCCCACGGTGCCAATGCGCGAGTCGGGAGAGCGAACAATAATGTCCGCGCCAACGCCACGCGCGCGCGTCCCCGAATCTTGAATAAAGCCCCGGCTCAGCCCCACCAGCGTGAGCATCAGGGTTACAGGAATGGCGATGAGCAGAACACTCAGCAGCGTGCGCACTGGGCGCTGGGTTAGGTTTGCGGCAATCAGCTTGGCAATCACCTACTCAGGATAGCAAAGCTACTGCGGCTGGACCGTGATGCTCAGAATTCCCTGAATTTCGTCAGGATTGTCTCGGCCTTTTTCAAACGTGATGCCCGGCAGCTTGGCGAAGGTATTGGCCAGGCGCAGCTCTTTCACTTCAAAGAAGCGCGTGCCGTCGCGGCCAATGCGCTCGTCATAGGTGATCCCGGTCAGGAAATAAGGATGCCCACGCCAGAGCATCAGGGAGATTTGCTGCAACTTCAGGCCGGCAATCACAGAATCAACGATCACGGGTGGACCAGGAGCGAAATGCGCTTCCAGTCGAACGTGCCGGCCATCATCTAATACAAACTCGCGGTTCACGACCTTGGTTATTGCGTCGATGGTTGGAAGATCGTCTATGCAGAGCTCGCCGCCGGCCAGCCGCATGACCCAGAAGTTCTGGTCCAGCGCCACGTTCTGGCTCTTGAGCATCGCTTCCAGTCCGGCCGCCAGGGCCCAGTTTTCGCAATTTTGTTTGGCGGTGATGAGTTTGGTTTCGCTGGTGAGATCAATGGTCTGGTCCGGCTTAAGATAGTAGCTCTGCTGCTGTTTCTGGGCAGCTGCCTCAACGGCGAGCGTGAAAGCCAGAAACATTACGGCAAGAAACACAATGGCGGACCATGGACTGGGTTTCATCATTTAAGCGTATCTAAACGCAAGTGTAGACCTGCCGGCATGGCTTGATGAGAGAAGATTGTCAGGGGTTCTTACTTTGCCAAGGCTGCCATGGCCTTGCGGAAAAGCGTATCAAAGCTTTCGCCGGAAACATTGCCCAGTCGCGCCAGCGCCTTTTCTGCCAGCGGACGTTGATAGCCAAGGTTAACCAGCGCGGAGATCACATCTTCTTCCACCGGGGTGGCCGCAGCCGTAATTTCCGCCGAAACGCTGAATGAATCGAGCTTGTCGCGCAGTTCCAGAACCATGCGTTCGGCAGTCTTCTTGCCGATGCCGGGAATCCTGGTGAGCGCGGCAACGTTGTTCCCTTT
>DASZMF010000480.1:0-12386 GCA_035552035.1 Candidatus Angelobacter sp. | reverse complement strand
GTTCCTCTTCTCCGACACAATCGCGGAGAACATTGCCTTCGGGCGGCCGGACGCCACGGAAGAGGAGATTGAAGACGCCGCACGCACCGCGCATATTGCGACAGAAATCCTCGAATTTCCCAATGGATTCCAGACCGTCGTGGGGGAGCGCGGGATTACGCTTTCCGGCGGACAGAAACAGCGCACCGCGATTGCCCGCGCTATTATTCGCAATCCGCGTATTCTGGTGCTGGACGACGCGCTCTCCAGCGTTGACACTTACACGGAAGAGAAAATTCTGGAGCATCTGCGGCAGGTGATGCATGGCCGCACCACGATTTTTATTTCTCACCGTGTTTCAACTATCCGGAACGCTGACCGCATTGCCGTGCTGCATGAAGGACGCGTGGTTGAACTGGGTACACACGACGAACTGCTATCGCGCAACGGTTACTACACTGGTCTTTATAACAAGCAGTTGCTGGAAGAAGAATTGGCCCGGGCCGGATGAAGCGCGTCGTAATCCCTGAACTGCTGGATACTGACGCTGGCACTGCCAAAGAAGTTTCAACATCATTGGAAGACCTGCGCCGGTTGAATCTATGGTTCGGCGGCGTTCATACTATGTCCAGTTTGTTGCGACGCGTGGCAGAGCAGCGGCAGTTAAAGGAACTGTCCTGGGTCGATGTAGCCGGCGGTGAGGGTTATGTCGCCACGCGTACGCAGCGTAAGCTGGCAAAATCTGGAATTACGACGCACCCTGTGATTCTGGACCGCGCTCCAACGCATCTTGGCAGCGCGCATCCGGCGGTTTGCGGCGATGCCACGGCGCTTCCCTTTCGTGACAACAGCTTTGACGCCGTGGGCTGCTCACTTTTTCTGCATCATCTGGAGCCTGCGCAGATTATCCAGTTTGCGCAGGAAGGATTACGCGTGGCGCGGCAGGCGTTTCTTATCCATGATCTCCAGCGGCATCCGCTGCATCTTATATTGAGTTACCTTGGCTTGCCGCTCTACCGCAGCCGGCTCACACGGCATGATGCCATTGCCTCTGTGCGCCGCGCTTATACGGCGGACGAGATCCGCGAAATGGTGGGGACAGTAACGGCAGCCAGCAATATTGAAATCAAAACGTTTTATCTTTTCCGCATAGGAGTGATTGTTTGGAAGCAGCCGAGTACGATTTAATAATGGTTGGCGCGGGCCCTGCAGGCTCTGCCTGCGCCATTACGGCTGCGCGCGCGGGCGCACGCGTGTTGCTGCTGGAGAAAGACCAATTCCCTCGCCAGAAAGTCTGTGGAGAGTTTGTCTCTTCTGAATCTTTGGGATTGCTCCAAGGCTTGCTGAAAGATAACCGCTTCGCCTCATGTCCACAAATTATCTCTTCACGAATTTTTCTGGACAACAAGACACTCGCTCTGCCCGTCTCACCGGCCGCGCAAAGTATTCCCCGGTTCGATATGGACGCGGCTCTGTTTGCGGCAGCGCAGCAAGCTGGCGTCACAGCTAAAGAAGATATGGCTGTGCGCGAAGTGCGACGGCAGAATGATTTATTCCACGTGATCACAGCAGATCATTCGTTTACCGCCAAGGCAGTCATCAACACCACAGGACGCTGGTCAAAACTGACGCAGTTTGATGTATCCGGAAAAGGAAAGCTGCTGGGCTTGAAAGCGCATTTCACTGAAGTCGCGCCGCTGCAATCCGTGGATCTTTATTTCTTCCCCGGCGGCTATTGCGGAGTAACGCCTGTTGGCACAAATTCAATCAACGCATGCGCCATGGTGCGCGCAGATGTGGCTCACACGCTGGAAGAAGTCTTTGCCCAAGAGCCTCGTCTCTGGCAGCGTAGCCGCGCATGGACGCCGCTGTTTTCAACCGTCACTACTTCGCCGCTCTATTTCCGCGAGCCTGAAACAGAATCCGATGGCATGTTTCTGGCGGGCGACGCTGCTGGCTTTATCGATCCCTTTGCCGGTGACGGTATCTCGTT
The DNA here is from genome assembly GCA_035552035.1 of Candidatus Angelobacter sp. GTDB lineage: Bacteria > Acidobacteriota > Terriglobia > Terriglobales > Acidobacteriaceae > Angelobacter. Next base: position 10,414 of record DASZMF010000480.1, on the reverse strand, counting down.
GGCGCTGCAGAGCGGCACCCTGGCTGCAGAAACAATCTCGCAGTTCCTAAATGGCAACTGTTCACTGGCCCAGGCGCACACGCAATACAAGGCAGCTCACCGCAAGCGGTTTGCTCCAGCTTTCCGCAATGCCACACGCTTGCGCAAAGCGCTGGCTGGGCCAGAGTGGCTACGCAGCGCTGCATTTGCATTTGCAGGTATTCCAAGTGTGGGAAAAATGCTGGTGCGTGGGACGCGAGCCAGAGCGGCCTAGCTTTCGCATTAAATACTTTTAAGCATCAATACAAACAATTGACATCAAAAACGGAAAATGACATCATAAAACGATGCGTACGACTATAAATCTGGATGATGATATTGCTCCAATAGTGAAGCAATATGCTGAAAGCCGCGCCGTAGGTCTGGGAAAAGCGATCTCAGAACTTGTCCGCCGAGGCATCAGAGCTGCGCACCCCACGCGGACAGTAAACGGATTACTTGTTTTCGATCTACCTCCGAATTCGCCTCGCGTAGATACAAGAACCGTTCGCGAACTTGAGTCGGAAGAACTATGACCGTCCATTTACTTGATGTTAATGTGCTGGTGGCACTTATGTGGCCGGCCCATGCATATCATGATCGAGCGCAGGAATGGTTTGGGAAATATTCAAAAAGCGGTTGGGCTACGTGCCCGTTAACACAGTCTGGGTGCGTCCGAATTTTGTCGAACCCTTCTTTTTCAAGTGATGCGGCCACTCCACAACAGGCCCTAAAGATATTGGTTGCAAATTTAAAGCATCCCTCACATCAGTTTTGGCCAGACGATGTAAGTTTTGCGGAAGCCGTGGAGCCAATGCAAAAGCAAATGGTGGGACATCAGCAGATCAGCGATGCGTATCTTCTCGGGCTCACCCTTCATCGAAAAGCTAAATTGGCAACAATGGATCGGGGAGTGCTCGCGCTGCTGGCTAAAGATAAACAAGCTTCGGTTGTGGTGCTGTAACAATTGATCACGCACTCAGTTCAATGCGAATGCGAAGTAGCTTTCACTCTTCTCAATACGCGGCGCGCGACTGCCAGCAGGTCAGAAACCTCAAAAGGTTTGACCAGGCAGAAGATCTTGGTGGCATCCACAAAAGCGCGGACGCTGGGATCAGACACATTCGACAATACAAACACCGTCCGTGGGACTAACTCTGGCCGGTGCTGCTCCATCCAGTGAAATACTTCTTCGCTCGACCATGTTCCGGGAATTTTGCTGTCAAGGAACAGAACGTCAAAATCTTCTTCTTTCAAATAATTCACGGCGTCAACGCCTGAGTTAGCAGTGGTCACCTTCAAGCCTGCCGCAGTGAGCACTTCACGTTCAAAATCAAGCACTGCTTCTTCGTCGTCCAGCAACAGCACAGTGCCTTCCAGTCGCGATTCGCGTCGCGCCACAATTCGGTCTCGCTCCGTTACCGGCTTTTCGCCAATGGCAATCGGCAAGCGCACTTCCAGCAATGCGCCACCTTCAGGATGGTTTTGCGCGGAAATTTCTCCGCCATGCTCTTTCACAATGCCATAGCAGATACTCAGCCCCAGACCGGTGCCTTTGCCTACGCCTTTGGTGGTATAGAACGGATCAAAAACATGTTTTGGATCAAAGATACCCGGACCGGAATCATGGAACGCAGTCACCACATTCCCATTCTCGGGGAAAATATTGATGCGCAGATGTCCGCCGCGGCCACCTTCCATCATCGCGTCTGCCGCATTATTGATGATGTTGAGATAAACCTGCTCCAGCTGGTGCGGATCGGCAATCACTGACGGCATCTGCGGATCGAATTCTCGTTCCACCAGAATATTGTTCACCTTCAAGTCATAGTCGCGGAGCGCGATGGTGTCTTCCAATACACTGCGCAGGTCCACATGGATGCGTTTCGGCTTGTGCTGGCGGGCAAATGACAGCAAATTCTGGACAATCCTCTGTGTGCGCTGCGCCTGTTTGCGGAGCTTCTGGATAAATTCTTCCACGTGCGGCTCCAGCTTTTCACTCTCCAGCAACTGCGTGTAGCCAAGAATCGCAGTCAAGGGATTATTTAACTCGTGGGCAACACCGGAGATGAGCTGTCCAACGGCAGACATTTTTTCGCTCTGCAACAGCTGCTCCTGCGTGCGGCGCAGGTCGTCATAAGCCTGTCTGGTTTCGTTATAGAGCTGGACTTTCTCAATTGTAGTGGCCAGCTGGCGGCCCACGGCAATCATTACGCCTTGCTCAGAGCGGCTGAATTCACGCACCGCGCGGCAGCTTGTGGCCAGAACGCCAAGAATTTTTTCCTTGCGCCACAACACCACCCACAGCCATGAACGCAGGCCTTCCAGCTCTACAGCTCTATGCAGCACCTCTGGCAAACGCGATAGATGTTCCTGGTCAATAATCTCCGCATGATGAGCCTTGATGGAGGCAATAAACTCCGCCGGCATCATGACCCTTTCGCTCTCCACGGCCCAGGAGCTGCGATGACCATAAGAAGACTTTTTGCTGAGCGTTCTCGTGTCTTCGTCGTAAAGGTAAACAGACGCCGTGTCTGTGGAAAATAATTCCACCATCTGCAGCATGATGAGTTGCAGGATTTCGTCGAGATCGAATGACTGGTTGAAGGCCACGGCAATATTGTTCAGAACATAAAGCTCGCGGTTGCGCCGGCGAATCTCATCTTCAGCGCGCTTCATTTCCGTTACATCCAGCACTACGCCCTGGTAACGTTCCACCTTGCCGCTGGGAGCGCGCGTGGCAAAACTGCTTTCAATCACATTGATTTTGCGGCCATCTTTGCAGCGCAGCAGTATTTCAAAATTTCTGACAAAACCGTGGCGTGAGATTTCATCCAGAAACTTTGTGCGGTCTTCCATGTCCGCGTAAATTGAATGCGCCACATCCAGTTTAAGAATTTCTTCTTTGCTGGCATATCCCAGCATGCGGACAAAAGCCTCATTGCAATCCAGAATATTGCCTTCCGGCGTGGAGACAAAAACGCCTTCATGCATGTGGTTAAAGAGCGAGGTAAAACGTTCTTCTGCGGCTTTCGATTCGGTGATGTCCTTAATCACGTGGACTGTTCCGCCGCGCGTGTGGGATTCGCCTGTGTACGCTGACGTGGAAACCACGGAGTATCCGCCAAAACATGGGTCTTCTTCGCCACCACAGTCAGCATGCGTGCAATAAGGGCAGCCCTGCCAGTTGACGGCAGCGCCGGGCAATACTTCTTCACAGCTGTGCTGCACCACTTCTTCACGTGTCTTCTGCAAGCGTCCCAGCAGCGCGCTGTTCGCCTGCAGAATGCGATTCTCCAGGTCATGGACCAGAATGCAATCCGGGATCGAGTCAAAGGTGCTCGCCCACTCGTTGCGGGAATGGACTAATTGCTGCAGCAGCTTGCGATTTTCAGTGGCCAGCCCAAGCTGCTTGGCCGCTGCTTTCAGAAAGTCTTTTTCTCTTGTGCTGTAAGCGCGGAACCGCGGCATGCCCAGAACAAACATGCCCACGTTGGAATGCTTGCCTTCCACCGGCACCAGCAGCAGATGGTGGACGCCTTCGGCCAGCAGCGCCTCGCGTATCTCCGGCGTCGATTCTTTCGCCTGCACCACGTAAACCTCGCCTTCACGTAATGCAAATCCGCTTACACTCTGGGCTGTTTGAACGGTCGAGACTTTATCGACAAAAGCTTGCGACAGGTTGCGATGGACGGCCATCACAAGGTTCTCGCCTTCCAGCGTACGGAACCAGGAAGCCTTGGCGCGTGTCATCTTCATGAGCTCTTCCAGGATGGTTCCTGCCGTAGGCTCAAAGTCGCGCGAATCAGAGATTTGCTGAGTGATGATATTCAGTGCGTCGAGCCGCTGCACCTGGACCCGTGAATCATCCAGAACAATCGTCATGATGCTGATGCCCAGTAGCAAATCCACCAGAATATCGGTGCCAACAATTCTGTGTGCGCTGCCCACGGCATCCATGTGCAGCAGTACCAGCATCAGCGCCAAAAGCCAGCGCCCAACACTGACTCTGCCCCAGGCAAATCGAACCAGCTGCGCAGAAGCAAGAATGCTCACGAGCCAGCACAAAGCAAATGCAATGAAATGCAGGGCCGGATACGGCCGCCACATTGCGTGCGCTACTTCCAGCGCCAGGGCTACACTCAGTATGCCCAGAACCGGCCATACGAGCTTGCGCCGGGCAACATACAAAAATACTGATGTGGCAAACAGTGCGATCGCTACCACATAAGAGCTGTATGCCAGCGCGGTCCAGATTGCATCAGGCGCATGGGATCCGCTCAGCATCAGAAATACTTTGGATAAAGTCAGCGCGGTCCAGCCGGCAATCCACGGCACAAGATATTTTTCGCGGAAACTGCCGTACAGCAGAATGGCACCTGCCAGAAGGATCAGCAGGGTGGACATTTCAGCCAGAAACGCTGATTGGAGCGTAAAGTCCATAATTCAAAGGGTTTCTTAGTCGAAGTAGGGTTAAACACTGTATATCATGGATTCGACCGTTTTCGGGTGTATTTTAAGTGCTAGTACCGTTGTATTTCGAGGAACTCTGAGTTACATTAAGGCTTCCCCCCAAGGTAAACTTTCTGCATGGCTACTGAGCGTATTCTGGTTGTAGACGACGAGGAACCAATCCGCGAAATAATCTCGTCTATGCTGAGCGCTGCAGGATACAAAACCCGGCAGGCTGCTTCTGGCATGGAAGCGCTGGCAGTCCTCAATTCCACAGGCGAATTCGAGCTCATGCTTTCTGACCTGATGATGGCTGAGCTCGATGGCATTGCCCTGCTGGAGCGCTCCAAGGAAAAATATCCTGACATGCCGGTAATCATGGTTACCGCAGTCCATGATATTTCCGTCGCGCTGGCGGCCATCCGCAACGGCGCGTATGACTATCTGCTCAAGCCCTTTGAACGTGAACAGCTTCTGGCCATGGTTCGCCGGGCTTTGGAGCATCGCCGCCTCAAATTGGAAAATCGCGCGTACCAGTCCAATCTTGAATCGCTGGTAGCTGCGCGCACCGAGCAACTGCGCCAGGCCATGACCGACCTTGAGCGCTCCTACGATATTACGCTGGAAGCCCTGGGCGACGCCTTGGACTTGAAAGACGCGGAGACGGAAGGCCACTCCAAGCGCGTGACGGCCTTTACCATCGCGATTGCCCGGGCCATGGGACTCTCTGGCGAAAAGATCCGGGTGATTGCCCGCGGCGCTTTTCTGCATGACATTGGCAAAATGGCCATTCCCGACGCCATTCTGCGTAAGCCCGGTGCCCTGACTGAAGCTGAAACTGAAATCATGCGCGAACATTGCTTCCAGGGCTACCAGATGCTCAAGAAGATTCCCTTCCTCTCTGAAGCCTCTGAGATCGTCTATTCGCACCAGGAGCGCTTTGATGGTACCGGCTATCCGCGTGGCTTGAGTGGCCATGATATCCCCATGGGAGCCCGCATATTCTCTATCGCAGATACTCTTGATGCCATTACGTCAGACCGCCCCTACCGTGCCGCCCAGAGCATTCAGGTGGCGCGCGAAGAAGTGGAGCGCTTTGCCGGCCGTCAGTTCGATCCTGAAGTCGTTCGCGTTTTCATGGAGATGCCGGACACCATTTGGGAAGATCTGCGCAAAGAGATCAATTCGCAGATTAATCACTTCACCTATCCCATTAAAACGTCACCAATTCTCGCCACCACGCGGACAACATAACGCTTTCCGCTCGACTGAATTCTCAGTTGCTGCAATTTTCTCTGGAAGGCAATAGAATCACTGAGACATAAAGGAAAGGTGCGTTTATGGCTGTGCTTACTGACGTTGAAATTCAAGAGGCGCTTACTTCTCTGAGCGGATGGCAGCGCAATGGGACAGCCATTCAGCGGGTCTTCCGCTTCCCTGATTTCAAGGCAGCCATGCAGTTTGTAAATAAAGTGGCGGAAAAGGCCGAGCAGGCCAACCATCATCCGGATATTGATATCCGCTACAACACCATCACCATGGCGCTTGTGTCGCACGATTCAGGTGGGGTGACCCAGCGTGACGTGCGCATGGCAGAGGCCATCAACAAAATAGCAGCCTAGCTGGTCTGCTCTTCCAGGGCCTCAGAGAGACGGTCCAAACTTTTCTGGATTGTCTCCAGTTGTTCCTCGCAAAACTTGCCGAACTCGCCAATCGCATCGCCATGGCGGAGAAAATCATCCATAAAATGGCGGACGCGCTCCCGGCCTCTTTCGCTTGATAGCACCAGAGCCACGCCGGTAAGTCCCAGAACAGTAGCAGGCAGAAACCAGTTCTTCATGTTCACATTCCTTTTCGGGGAATTCAGCTCTTCTACTCTCAATATGATGCTTCAAAATCGCCCTGAATAGGGCCCCTTGGACAGTTACTTTTGTAATCTCCTCTTCCATATTTAAGAACCCGTGGGTTAAGAATAGGTTACGGATGAAATGGCTGGCTTGCCAAGCAGCTTTTCTGGATCTTAAGCGCATCTCACCGCCAGGCATTTCTAAAAACTCATGAGGTATAACCGCCATGCAGGCAAAGTGGGCCGCCTCCGTTTGTGCCGTGGTTCTGGCGTTGGCTTTGGGTGCTGTCGCCCAGGACAACAGTAGTTCCAACGATCCAACGCTCAAAACTCGCCCAAATAACAGCAGTAATCCTCAACAGCCAGCACAGGAACTGCCTCCGCAGGCGCCGCCTTCCAATTATGGGCAGGCCAGCGCTGCTCCGGCGTTCCCCAGCGGGCCGCCCAATGCTGTTCCTGACGGCAGCCGCTTCATCATCAAACTGAAAGACACACTCGATACCCAGCAAATGCAGGAAGGTCAGCATTTCAAGGCTGAACTCCGCGAAGAACTGGTCACACCCATAGGGCTGGTCATCCCCAAGGGACGCACCATCAAAGGCCACGTTGCCCGCTTTGAACGCGGCTATACCGGCGCTCGGCTGCAACTGGCGCTGGATGAAATTGAAACCCGCAAAGGCTGGGTTCCTTTGATCGCCACCGTAACCGGCGTACCCGGAGACCCGTCTATAAAATCCGCAACAGATGAAGGCGATCTGTATCGCAAAGGTCCGGACAAGAAGAAAGTGATAACCAATGCAGCCATTGGAGCTGCTGTTGGCGCGGTAAGCGGATCACTCGCGGCAGGCAGCAAGGGTGCCGCAATTGGAGCCGTAACCGGAGCAGGCTTGGGAACAGGCAGCGGCTTCTTGTTTAAAGGCACAGACCTGCGGCTGGAAAAAGGAACACAGCTGGAAGTACGGCTGGATCGCGATCTGGTGGTGCCCACTCACTAGGCTTTCGGCTCATTAATCCCGATTCCATTCAAGAACCAGCCCGTTAAAATCGTAAAGAACAGAGGCCACACCAGTAGATAAGCAAAGCATCTACCTCCATGTGGCCTTTTTGTTCTTAACACGCGGATTGCGAATCCTTCCGCAAAGTTTCTTTAAGATTTTACCGGGCCCCGCATCTTTCACTTGAGAAACGTGTTTCAGGTATTCATGGCACAACGTATATCAACCCGCGGCGCAGGCCAGCACTTTGGAATGTGTATGGTGGGCGTTGTAGTTTTACTGGTCTTACTTATGTGGTATTTCAAAGGCCATCAGGATTCAAAACCGCTCCCACAACGCTCGCCAGACGTCTCTCATCCGGGCTGATTTGCCCTTTTTTCTGCGCACGGCTACACTCACCTGTTTTCCGGATACACGTCTAAAGATTGTGCTTAACAAAGCTTGTATCTAATAACGACTGTGTCTAATTCAGTGGGAGTGTCGCCATAATGTCCAGCCGCTCGTCTTTTGTCATTGCCTTTGCCTTGTTCTTATCCATCTGTGCCTTTGCCCAGAAGCCAGCTCCCGCTGCCAGTCCGGCAGACCCCACCAAGACGACAGGTGCTCCGGCTGCCGACGCAAAGAAAGACGCCAAAGATCCGAACGACCAGCCGCCCATCGTGACGCACCATGAAAGTCATGCTGGCGGCAAGACATTGCGTTACACCGCGACGACAGGCATGATGCCGCTCAAAAACGCCGATACCGGCGAAGTGGAAGCGCACATTTTTTATGTCGCTTACACCTTGGACGGCCAGAGCTCTGAGCATCGTCCGCTCACTTTCTCTTTTAACGGCGGCCCCGGCTCCGCTTCAGTCTGGCTGCACATGGGCGCCATCGGTCCCAAGCGCGTGCGCATGCAGCCCGATGGCATGATGCCTCCGCCGCCATATCAGCTCGTTGACAACGAATACACCTGGCTCGACCAGACTGACTTGGTTTTTATTGATCCAGTTGGCACCGGCTACAGCCGCGCCGTAAAGCGTGACCAGACAAAAAACTTTATCGGCTTGCGGAATGACATTGCTTCCGTTGGCGAATTTATCCGCCTCTATCTCGGACGCTCCGAGCGCTGGTCGTCACCACTTTTTATGGTGGGAGAAAGCTACGGCACCACGCGCGCCGCTGGACTTTCCGGCTACCTTGTCGAGCATGGCATCGCCTTCAACGGAATCATGCTGATTTCCAGCATCCTGAATTTTCAGACTGCTGACGGCTCCCCTGGCAACGACCTTCCCTATCCACTTTATCTGCCAACGTTTGCTTCGGCTGCGTGGTATCACAAAAAACTAAGCCCTGAGCTCGAGCAGAATTTTGACAAACTGCGTGCCGAAGTGGAGCAGTGGGCATCTGGCCCGTACACTGAGGCGCTGGCCAAGGGCGACCGCCTGACGCCACAGGAGCGACAGGACGTAATCGACCATCTGGCGCGCTACACCGGCCTGAGCAAAACCTATATTGACGAATGTGATTTACGCATAGACGAACCCCATTTCACCCGGGAACTGCTGCGCGATAAGCATGAAACCATCGGCCGCCTGGATAGCCGTTTTACTGGCACATCACGCTCCAACGTTGAAGAAACGCAGGGCAACGATCCCAGCATGAGCGCGATTCGTCCGCCCTATACCGCCATGTTCAATCAGTACGTACGCACTGAGTTGGGCTACAAGTCAGATCAGGATTATTACATTCTGGGCGGCGGCTTCCGCTTTGATGAATGGGATTGGGGCATCCGCGGCGGCGGCTTCCCAGATACCGCGCAGTCTCTGAAAGATGCCTTCGACAAAAATCCGTTCATGAAACTTTTCGTCGGTTCCGGATATTTCGATCTGGCAACGCCTTATTTCGCCACACAATACACGCTGAACCACATGTCTCTGGATACCGCGCAGCATGCCCGAGTAACGCTCGGCTACTACGGCGCCGGACACATGATGTATATCCAGGATTCTTCGCTGGGAGAATTGAAGAAGGATGTGTCGGCGTTTATGACCAACGCTCTGAAATAGATCGGGTGATCGCGCGTGATCGGGTGATCTGGTGATCGGAGCCAATGAGCATAGATAAACATCGCGAACTAAAGGATCGTACTAAAGCATTTGCGCTCCGGGTATTCAAAATGTCGCAAGCTTTACCAAGAACGCGCGAAGCAAATGTAATCATGCAACAGCTTCTTCGATCATCGACCTCCGTAGCTGCAAATTACAGGGCTGTAGGAAGAGCCCGGTCAAAAGCCGAGTTTATTTCCAAACTTGGTGTTGTAGTTGAAGAAGCTGACGAAACGGTCTTTTGGCTTGAATTTCTTGCCGATAGTGGCATTGTGCAAGCCCCAAAATTGCGCGAACTGTTGAATGAGGCGAATCAATTACTCCTGATTTTCTCAGCATCAAGAAGCACGGCCAAAACGTAACTACTCTGCACAACACCGATCACCAGATCAACCGATCACGCGCGATCACCCGATCTTAAATGGATCTTCCAGGCTCGGCGACTGCGGCGTAAACAGCTCCGCTCCATTCTCGGTAATGTGCATGTCGTCTTCCAGGCGCACACCAAACTCACCGCGGATATAAATTCCTGGCTCGTCGCTGAACGTCATATTCGGAGCCAGCGGCAGCGTGTTGCCACGGACAAGGTAGGGCCACTCGTGTCCGTCCATGCCAATGCCATGCCCCACGCGATGCGTGAAGTGCTTGTAATCCGGACCGTAGCCTGCGTCGGTGATAGCCTTGCGCGCGGCGGCATCCACGGCCTGGCATTGCACACCTGGCTTGGCCGTTGCCAAAGCAGCTGACTGCGCCTTGTGCACGATCTCAAAAACCTGTTTCATCTTGTCTGTAGGCTTGCCGAGAACCACTGTACGGCTGATGTCGGATTCATAGCCTTCTACCACGCAGCCGCCATCCATCAACAGAATTGTTCCTTCGCGGATAACCTGCGGCGTAGCCGATCCATGCGGCAAAGCGGAGAATTCGCCTACTTGGATGCTGGCATCTCCGCGGAAACCTTGCTGCGAATGCGCGGCCTGCACCATCGCGCCGAAATCATTCTGCGTCATGCC
>DASZMF010000479.1:0-4334 GCA_035552035.1 Candidatus Angelobacter sp. | reverse complement strand
CGCCTATCACCTGATGCCGCGCGACCGCCGGCAACGGTCTTACGGCAAGCGCATGAAAGCTGTGGATCCAAAGTTAAAAGAGTTTCCCGAGGGGAAGATCGGCCGCGCGGAATGGAAATAATTCCGGTAAGATAATTCAGGTTGAAGGTAGGAAGAGCCATCAGCCGTTTCCTGTGGCCCGGTGCCGACCGGGCCACAACTGTTTTCAGTCGGCAGCGGGTCACACCCTTTTTTTACTTACGCTTGCGACTCAGAGTTAGACTTACTGCTTCAGCGACGTTCATATCTGGATTTTCTTTCAAAACTTTCTTCAGAATTTGGTCGTCTTCCTCAAGGGTTTTACGTAGTGAGGCTCTTTCCCTCGCTGGAAGGGTTAAAAGATACTTTTCAGTTTCCGTGTCTAACTTTCTCACTTTTCCTCGCTCTCCAACTTGTCGAGGATCGCTTCCAACAACCACGCGTGGCGCGGAGTGCGGACGCGCCGCGCTTTTACCCGCGCGTCGATCCGCTCCAATATGTCCTCAGGCACACGCACGGTCACAGCTACATCTTTGCTGCTGGCTTCAGCTTTCGTGCCATTGCTGGCTCGGTTGATCAGATCGTGAGCTTTCTTGTCGTTCGATGGAACCAGGCGCGGAGCTCTTGCGATTGACATTTATCCTGCCTTCCTTTCTGAATGATTCTTTGTGACATCAGGATGCATCTTTCTGGTGTCAAAGATTGCGCGGTAAAGCTTGAGCATCTCGGCCGTGGCTTTCATGTCTTGGGGCATCAGCTCGGTTACAGACTTCCCTGCTGCGGTATTGCGGAAGGCCTTGCGGTAGCCCAGCGCGGCATCGATGAGCGTGACGTTGGTGGCCTCTTTCAACATCTCCGCGGCTTCTGCATTGTCATGGCCCACGTGGTCTGCCTGATTTAGAAATGCGATCACGCGGAGTTTGGGATTCACATCCTGCATCTCGTCCACGAGCTGGACCAGGCTGGCAAGAGTCCAGATGTCATAACTGCTCGGGCGGAACGGCAGGACCATCACATCGGCAATGGTCATGGCCGCGCGCTGGCCGAAAGAATCACCCACGCCGGCGTCAATGATTACATCTTGATATTTGGCAGACAGGCCCAGACCTTCAGAGCGGACTGGCTTGCCGGTAAGTTTGAAACAGTGATAGCCGGCGTCGCCGTTGACCTCATTGCGAAGCTGGGTAAATTTGTAAGCCGACTCCTGGGGATCAGAGTCGATGAGCACAACCTTGCCGGCACCGAGCTTGTTGGCGCGGATGACAGTCAGATTGGTGGCCACCGTGGTTTTGCCGATGCCGCCTTTAATTCCACCGCATAGAACGATCATTTACTATTCCCTCCTGCATCATCTGGCCACTTAATGGTCACCGTACTGGAACCGGAACTCCCACCACTGCCGTAATCAGAACTGCCACCACAACCGCCGCCTGTACATGTGAAGAGTTCCAGAAGACTACCAGGCGTGACATCGAATGCTTTTTCTATTCCATCAGAGGAATAAAACTTTACCTGGGTCACTCCATGAGGCACAGTAAAGGAAAGTATTTTTCTTGGATTCACGCATAACATGATTACAGAAAAATCATTTTGACATCAAGTAGATTCAAAAAGAATCTTAGTAATACGGCGGGTTCTTGCCATGTAGACTCGGAATTGCCGTGGTGTAGATGGCGGTTACTTCATTGATACTGAAAGCCCGAAAGGGCACCCGCCATCGCTGTTCCCGGCATTGAAATTCCCAATCCCAGCGCGGCCCGCTGGGATTATTTTTTGGAGGCAGCATGTCCAGAACCAATATGCCGGCAAGTCATCCACCCGAACTGAATCACGAAGGCACCAGAGTAGCGCGGCTGCGGCCGGAACAAACGTTGCGGCGTTTGTGTATGTCCACGCTCTTGTGGGAAGACGGCTTTTACGTGGACGGCAAAAGCCATGCGGAGCTGATCCGGGAAGTGTTGCCATTAGTTCAATCGCATGTTGTTGCCGAAATTGCCATAGAGGCGCGGAGTAAACAGAAGCTGCGGCACTTGCCTTTGTTTCTGGTGCGCGAACTAGCGCGGAAAGCCGATGGAACAATAGGTCCAAACCGCTTTTACTCAATCGCGACTGTATTGCAATCGGTCATCCAACGGCCGGACGAACTGGCGGAATTTCTGGCGATCTACTGGAAGGACGTCAACCGTGTAAAAGAGCCGATCTCCGCGCAGGTTAAAAAAGGCCTGGCCCTGGCATTCCAGAAGTTTGATGAATACGCCCTGGCGAAGTACAACCGCGACGGCGCGATCAAACTGCGGGACGTCATGTTCCTTGTCCATCCCAAGCCCAAGGATGCGGAGCAGGCGGCAGTGTGGAAGCGGCTGGCGTCCGGTGAACTGGAGGTGCCCATCACATGGGAGACGCAGCTCTCTGCCGGCGAGAAGAAAACCGAGCCAGAAAAGAAAGTAATCTGGGAATCGCTGATTCAGGAAAACAAGCTGGGCGCTCTGGCGGTAATGCGCAACCTGCGCAACATGCAGGAGGCCGGCGTGGATGAAGCGATGATCAAGGGCGCGATCCGCACCATGAAAACCGAGCGCGTACTTCCCTTCCGGTTCATTGCGGCCGCGCGGCACAATCCGTGGCTGGAGCCTGAACTGGAACAAGCGATGCTGAAATGCCTGGCTTCGGCCGAAAAGCTGCCCGGCAAGACCGCGCTGGTAATTGATACCAGTCCATCCATGTGGGGAGAGCGGGTCAGCAGCAATTCAGAGATGGACCGCTTTGAAGCGGCGGCCGCGCTGGCGATTCTGGCGCGTGAGGTTTGTGAAGCGGTTTCAATCTACGCTTTCAATCAGACCGCGCACATTGTGCCAGCGCGCAGCGGCTTTGCCCTGCGGGATGCCCTCGCGCGAACCAAGGGCAATGCCAGCTTTGGCGGTTTGGCGGTGGAGTTGGCCAATTCCCACGGTTATGACCGCATTATTGTTCTCACGGATGGAGAATGGCATCACGGCAGCACTCAGGGCAATGCTCTGCTGGTTTCTCCGCCTCCGCTGACAGAGAAGGCTTACATGGTCAATGTGGCCAACACGCGGAACGGCGTGGGCTATGGGAAGTGGATCTCAGTGGACGGATGGTCAGAGGCAATTATTGATTTCATCCGCGAGTGCGAGAGCGTGCCGCTGCAATGAATAGCCTGTGGATCTTCATACTATTCTTCATACTATTCGCTGTGATGGCATGTGTGGGACTCGCCATCTGGATGAACAGCTATTTGGCTGGCTTTACCGTATTTTGCTTTTTGCTGGCTTTATGCCAATTAGCCGTCTACCTCAAAAGAGAGTGATACGTTGCCGCACTTGGTCCAGACGCATGAGCCATCTTGGGTTGTTGTGCCGTTAGCTGCTTGAGCGGATGGCCAGATTGGTTCGGTGCTGCCGCTTTTGTACATAGGAGAATTATGGCTCAATATTTGAAGTTTTGGTTTGCCAAGGAAATCGTTCACATTCTGATCGTTCTCGGACTCTTGACCGTGTTTAGCGTCATTGCCACGCTTGTGGTATTTGGTCAAAAGGCATACAAAAATCTTTTTGATGTCAGAAAGAATCAGAAAGAATCGGAGAGCAGATGAGACGACGCGATTTCTTTCAAGGTGTGGCTGCATTGATTGGCGGGTGCGCGGCAACGCCGCTGGCCGCGCTGATATCGCGTGACGTGCGCAAGGTCTACTGGAAGGGCACAAATCTCCAGCGGGGGCTTCTGGTGGACGGCAAGATGGTTGAAAGCCAGATGAATCAGGCGCTCGGCTGTATTTCCGCTATTGTCGAGAATCCTGAGCTGGTGCGCCATTTAGCGGGGCAAGGATTGCGCGTGGATTACGTTGCGCTAAAAAGCGCGCTTGCCAAGGCAATCTCCCGTTCGGGCGATTCAGCTTCTGTCTGAATCGCCCTAGTTGGGTGCACGGCCATCGTGCTGCATTCCCCCATTAGGGTCTGGACACAGCAACGATTCGGGGGTCTGGCCCTGCTTGCAAAGAGGAATGACGGGATTCGAACCCGCAACACCTTTTTAGGTCTGTGCCGGCACAAAATGCCAGAGCGGCTGGACCTCAATTTTCAATTGGGTATTGCCACATTGGTTTGCGTCTCCGCTCCAACAACTTCCGGATGCTTCCACAGTGATCGCCGGATTCTTTGCTTCAATACTGAACTCAATTTCTGAGATGACGATGCCGTGAGCGGCATTGACCGTGGATAATTCGTGCGGGTTATGTTTCACGCACTCTTTTGCGGTGGCGAAGGCTCTATCGACGAGCGGCCGAATTGCGGACGGGT
>DASZMF010000478.1:0-8800 GCA_035552035.1 Candidatus Angelobacter sp. | reverse complement strand
TGCTGCCTCTGGTGGTGAACGTACCGTTGCAGCAGGCCATCCGCAAGACTTTGCCGGAGCTGCCAGAAGCGCGGCGCAAACGCATGGTCAACGACTACGGCATTACCGAATACGACGCCAGCGTTCTTACCGTAAGTAAATCCCTGGCTGACCAGTTTGAAGAAGCGGCCAAGGCGGCGAAGAATCCTAAGCGCGTGGCCAACCTGGTGCAGAGCGAGCTCATGGGACGCCTCAAGGCCAAAGGCCTGGAGATTGAACAGTCGCCCATCTCCATGAAAGGCGTTGCGCAGTCGGCCGATCTCGTGGAGTCCGGCGCAATTTCCAGCAAGATTCTCAAAGACCTATACGACAAAGCGTTTGCCGCCGGAGAAGATTTCCCCGCCGTCTATGATCGCGAAAAGCCACAGCAGATCACTGACGTTTCAGCGCTAGAAAAGATCATTGATGAGATCGTCACGGCCAATCCCAAACAGGCGGAGCAGTATCGCGCGGGCAAAACCACCATTATCGGCTTCTTCGTGGGACAGGTCATGAAAGCCTCCAAAGGTCAGGCACAGCCTGAGCTGGTGAATGAGCTGGTGAAGAAAAAACTTGAGTAGCACAGCTCCCGCAAATTCTCAGCATCGGCAGAAGACAACATGAAAAAAATAATGGTCTGCGTTTTATCCTGCATGCTGATCTTTCTGCAAGCTTGCCAGACTGTCACCAGAAGCAGTCTGTCTGAAACTGAGAACGGCCCATTTAAGGTCATGGTTCGCACTCAGGAATACAATCATTCAGGCAGCGACATTGTTGATGTTTGCGTCGCGAAAATCAGTAGCCATGAGTTCCCTGATAAACCTGATAAAACATCTCAGTGTTTCCTGAATGGCTACGATTTTGGGTCACTATCCATTCAAATGGCTAGGACCGCAAGTGGTTAAAGTGTCTTTTAGCTCGGGAAGAGTTGCGCACTTCACGAACTCTGCCCTTGTATCTACGAATGGTCCACTTTCGCAGACATTTCATACACTTTTATGCGACGGATGCGAGCCAGCACCGAACTACCCGCACCCAGGTGATCAGAAACGGTGATCCGCAAACAGGCTTATGCTCACGTAGCGGCGGCAGCCGAGGAACAACATTTGCAGCTTTCAACCGCTTCACCGGAAAGCACTTGGTCCACTTTCCACAGCCCGCCGGCGGATTGCTCATTGCCAGCAGGCGTTCCGCCATATATCCTGCGAATCTAGTCCTGCTTCCGTGACCCATGGCCAAGCTTTTTGAACCACCACAATATATAGCAGTGGAAGGCCCTATACGCGTGGGCAAGAGCACGCTGGCCAATATCATTGCAGACCGGCTCAATGCCCAGCGGGTGATTGAGCCGGAAGAGAATCCTTTTCTGCGCCCGTTTTATGAAGGCGAGCGCGGCGCCGGATTCCAGGCCCAGTTCGCCTTTCTTATCCGACGCTTTGAGCAACTGCAGCGCCTGGACGTGGGCCCCAATTCGCGCAAGACCGTGGTGGCGGATTACATCTTTGAAAAAGACAAGATCTTCGCCTACATCAACCTGAGCGACCCCGAACTGGAAGTCTATAACCGCTATTACCAGCTCTTCCGCCAGCAACTGCCTGCGCCAGACCTGGTGATTTACCTGCAGGCCTCGCCCGAGGTGCTGAAGAAACGCCTGCGCAAGAAAAACGTCTCCGGTGAAACCGCCGTGAGCGACGACTACATTGAAGAAGTGGTCAAGGCCTACGAACATTTCTTCTTTCATTACACGTCGTCAGACCTGCTGGTGGTGAACACCAATGACATTGACTTCG
This sequence comes from Candidatus Angelobacter sp., assembly GCA_035552035.1. Classification (GTDB taxonomy): domain Bacteria; phylum Acidobacteriota; class Terriglobia; order Terriglobales; family Acidobacteriaceae; genus Angelobacter. The sequence goes on along the minus strand of DASZMF010000478.1, from coordinate 6,992 downwards.
TAGAACGCCATACCGACCTGCAAGAGCTGCTGCGCCGCGTAAGCGAGCCTATTCGGGGGACGCAGTATTTTTTGCCGCTGGGGTCTATGGGCGGAACGGGAACGTAAGCCGAAACGATGGAAGAAGTGGAAATTACATATGAGATTACGCGGCGAGATTTTGCTGAAGCCAATGCTGTAATTGTAAAGTTTTCGCGGCAATCGGTACTGCCCATTTTGGGGCTTCTAGGATCGGCTATTCTTCTGGTGTTTTTACCTCTGACCTATAAAGAATCCGGCGAGGATTGGAGCTACCCCTATCTTGTAATTCCGTTTGCGGCCTATTTGTTTTATTGGGCAGTATTGTGGATCTCACCTTTCTTGAATGCGGCTATCGCGTACTCACGCAGCAAACTTGCGAATTTACAATATAAAGCCCGGTTGTCGAGTGAAGAAGTGAGAGTGTCCGGCGAGCATGTTGCCTGGATCAATCAATGGCCTTCATTTCAGCTCATACAAGAAACGAAGAACCTATTTATCTTCTACGACGGCATGAGCGCATTTATTTTTGCAAAAAGATATTTCACTTTGCCGCAGATCGAAACGGTTCGCCAGCTAGTCAGCCAAAAAAGAAAACCCGCGAGTGGCGCGTAAATGCGGGAATGGGTGAACCAGTACTTTCTGTATGTTTTCCCATTTTATTTTGCGGCGCTTTGGGTTTTAGTCACCTACTGGATTGCGCTCGTGGGTGGATGGAGGCTTCTGGCCAAACGGTTCCGGCTGCAGGGAATATTTTCTGGCCAAAAATGGAACATGCAGAGCGCGCGCATGAGAGCCCTATCTCACTACAACAACGCTCTAACCATTGGGGCGGATGATTCGGGATTATTTATTGTCCCTTTCATTCTGTTTCGCGCGTGGCATCCGGCTCTGTTTGTGCCTTGGACAGAAATCAGTGTGACTCAAGGCACGCAACTATTCTTTTTTAAATTCGTGGAATTACGCCTTGGACGTTCAGAGCAAGTGCCTTTCAGGATTCGACCCACACTAGCCGTCAAAATTGAAGCTGCCGCTGGCTCCGGATGGCCTGTGGGATATCATCGCGCTACAGAATTACCGCCGCCGCCGATTGGGTGAAGTGGAAGCAAGATGGAGCTTCATGAATTCTGCCTTTAAGCTTCAGCCTCGTATGGGTTTCGCGAGATATTGCAAAAATGGAAATGACAGAGCTACGGCACGTTGTTGATGAAAGCTTGCAACTTGGCTGGGTCTTACTTCAGATTAGCCCTGACTCTAGTCTCTTGGAAATAGGTCGGGCACTCGGAGAACCGATACCATCCCGATCAAACGGCCCCCTCGTCGATATCCTCCGCGTCATTGATGCTAAGGATGCTAAGGGCCGCTCTCTTTCAGCGAGGTATGGTACAGGAGCATTTCCTTGGCACACCGATATGGCTCATATCCGTATCCCTCCTCGGTTTGTCGTGATGAGATCGCTGAGCAAACATGAGATCCGCCCCACATTCTTGTTTGACAGCAAATATCTTTGCCGAAACGAGAAAGAAGAAGCTGGGCTTAGGACAGAGGTCTGGCTAGTGAATGGTGGGCGCGGGTGCTTCTTGAGCCCTATTCTTAACGACACTATTCTCCCTGGTGCTCAAATCTTTCGGTATGATGCATGCGTCATGCGGCCAATGTGGACAGGAGGCGGCCAATCTATGGCTCTTGTCAAGGCTTTGGATAATCAAAGGGCATCAGCTGTAATAGATTGGCGCCCAGGGCTATGTCTTGTGTTGGACAATTGGCGGATGCTCCATGCACGAGCCCCGCGTCCAGACCAGCCGGAACATGAGCGATTGATTGAGCGAGTTTTGGTAAGAACGTAAGGGAGGGTTTGGAATGTATTGGGATTACGACGGATTGTGGCAAAAAGCCAAGCTCTATGCGCAACGAGCAATGGCTTCAGATCGTGACGACTCAATGTTTCCTTTTTGGGCCACTCTCTCACTAGAATTTCTTGCTAGAGCTACGCTTTCGAAGGTTAATCCTTGTCTGCTGGCTGATCCTAAAGAAGGCTCAAATATGTTATATGCCTGCGGCTTCGCTTCAACGAACCCGCCGGTATCAATCAACGCAAAAACCGTTTTTCTCAGATGCCAACGCATAGTTTCAAACTTCACCCAAGTCGAATATGACTTTTCCATGGCTCTAGTGCAAAGACGGAACGAAGAATTGCATACTGCGTCAGCTGCATTCGAAGATTTTCCAACACGTCTGTGGCTAGCAAAGTTTTTTCGCGTTTGCAATCTTCTCTTGGCCGCACAAGGCCGCTCTCTAGAAGATGTATTCGGACCGGTCGAATCACGCGCTGCGCGAGAAATGATCGATGCGGACGAAAAGCGGGTCAAAAAGCAAGCGCTAGATCTGATCTCAGCTGCAACGAAAGTCTTCGAAGCAAAACAAAAAGAGAATCTTCCGACGGAACGAAAAGAATTTCTGACCTGGTTTGCCCAGAAAGCACCTCGCTGGTCGAAGCTTGCAACTTGTCCCGCCTGTGGTGAGCAGTGCCTAACCGTTGGAGAGCATGTCCGTTCGTCAGAGCCGCGCCTTGAGGAGAACGAGATTATTCAGGAGGTTTCAGTACTTCCAACTCAGATGTGGTGTCCTTTTTGTTTGTTGCAGTTGGGCACACATGCGCTTCTTCACGGGGCGGATTTGGGAGGTCAGTACTCCATCACCGAAACACGAGATCCAGTCGAGTTCCATGGCATCGAGATTGAGGACTATCTCGACCCAGCTCACCGCTATGAAGAAGAATACGGGAATGACTAAAGTGAGTAATTTGTCCTGAGAAAATGCCGCCTCCGCGAGATCCGGGCTTGATTCTTCCGAATAATCGGAGAACCCCAAACTGCGGATTTTTCGAAAGCTTCTACATTTTCAAGGTGCATGTCCTGATTCGCTATTGATTCGCTCATAAAACCCAGCTATAGTGTGCCAGCGCCTCAGGGTGTGAACTGTAAAGATCATTGAAAACTTAGCGGTTAGCGCTCAGTAATCAGCTTCAACGAGATTCAAAGGCAAAAGTGAGGCTCAAAAGAGCTTCGACCGCGCGGTCATCGCTCGGTCGAATTCATTTTCTCCTTTGTTTGCAACAAAACCTCAATAGCCGGGTGGGGTTTCTGGCTGAGAGACATCGGCTGAGGGCCATGGAATCGCCGTCATCGGGTCATCGCCGACATCGCGCGACATGGGAAGTCCACGCCAATCGAGGCCTAAACGCTGAAGTCCACGCCAATCTGAGATGATCTGCGATGATGTCGCTCAAACCTACGCCAAATTGGGATGGGTATAGGAGGGGGGAGGGGTAAAGCTTAAGATCGGGACATCGGGTGATCGCGCGTGATCGGGTCATCGGAGGCAGAATCATCCAGGCAATCTACCCAAAGCGTCATTTATCGGACCAACTAGCGCCCCAAAAAACGTGTTTCGCAGTCGGCAAGGCTCAAGCCCATCCCCAAATCTGCCGAAGACCTGTCTAAAAGCCGTAACCCAGGCCCGCAAACCAGGCCGTAACCAGATCGGGACAAACCGGCACGAGGGCACATTTTTCCCTCTAGCCAGTTCATCCAGCTGCGACTAGAATACGTCCGTTCGCATCCTAATGTATGTAAGTGACAGGCGTATGTGAGCAACAGGCGGTATCGGGGGTTCCCGAACTGCACTGGAGGCAAACTAAAATGAGCATCACTTCCTTCAATGGAGGGCAGCCTTCAAGCGCCCGACCAAAAGTTACCATCACTACAATTCAAGATAAAAAGCAGCGGCGTGAACGCATTACATGCCTCACGGCCTATGACTATGCCAACGCCCGCCTGGTGGATGAAGCCGGGATTGACATGATCCTGGTGGGCGATTCACTGGCGCAGGTGGTGCTGGGCTATGACAGCACTCTGCCCGTAACCATGGACGAAATGCTGCACCACACGCGCGCCGTGCGTCGGGCGGTGAAATCAGCCATGGTAATTGCGGACATGCCTTACGGCGCTTACCACGGCGACGAAAAAGAAGGCGTGCACAATGCCGTGCGCTTTGTGAAAGAGTCTGGCGCGGAAGCGGTAAAGCTGGAAGGGGGAGCCAAACGCGTGGAGCTGGTAAAGCGCGTGCTGGACGCCGAAGTGCCCGTGATGGCGCACATTGGATTAACGCCGCAGTCACTGCACAAGATGGGCGGCTACAAGGTCCAGGGCAAAGATTTCTCCGGCATTGAGCGGCTGATCAAAGACGCTGTGGCGCTGGACCAGGCCGGCGTTTTCGCGATTGTGCTGGAAGGCCTACCCCGCGAAGTTGCCGCCATGATTACCCGCGAAGTTACCGCCCCCACGATTGGTATTGGCGCCGGCCCTGACTGCGATGGCCAGGTGCTGGTCTTCCATGACCTGGTCAACCTCACGTTTGGCGAGCCGGCAAAATTTGTGCGTCGTTATGGCGATGTGAAGTCAGTGATTACCAATGCCGTGGAGCAATTCAAAGCAGACGTGGTAAGCGGTGGCTATCCGTCAGACGCAGAATCGTACCATCTGCCAAAAGAGACGAAAGCAGAGTTGGAAGCGATTTTGCGACGCAAAGAGATGAAGGCGTATTCGCGGTAGCGAATAGCTCTTGGCTCTTAGCCATTGGCCTTTGGCTTTGTGTTTAGCTGCGGGTTTAATTTTGAAAGCTTGAGAGCATTTCAGCCTTCTAGACCGTGTTTCCGAGAGCAGTAAGCCAGCAAACAAGCTTTTTTCATTGTGCGAGTAGGTCCGAGGAACCTTGTGCTTTCTGTTCAAACGCAAGATCCCTCAACCCTACTCGGACGCTGGCAAATACGCGTCACTCGGTGACGGGGTCCGGAATGACGAAATTAAAATCCACGTTGCGGATTAAATTCATTCGCTTTTAAGAATTCACGCAGCTGCAGAAAGTACACAGCGTAATTACTCAAGCCAAAAGCTAAGAGCTAATGGCCAAGAGCTAAATCCCCATGCACACCCTTACCTCTGCCGCGCAAATCACGAACGTCAGCAAAGAAGCGCATCGCGCGGGCAAGCGTGTGGGCTTTGTGCCTACCATGGGAGCGCTGCATCCGGGGCATCTCTCGCTGGTGCGGACGGCGCGCGCGCAATCTGACGTGGTGATCGCTTCCATTTTTGTGAACCCAACGCAATTTGGGCCGAATGAAGATTTTTCCAAGTATCCACGGGCCGCGGAAAAAGATGCCGCCATGCTGGCCGCCGAGAAAACTGACTATCTCTTCCTGCCGAGCGCGGAAGAAATGTATCCGGCGGGCGCCACGAGCTGGGTCACCGTGCACGGCTTGAGTGAAAAGCTGGATGGCCGTTCGCGTCCCGGACACTTCAACGGCGTAACTACCGTGGTGGCCAAGCTGTTCAATATTGTGCAGCCGGACTTTGCTTTCTTTGGCCAGAAAGACGCCGCGCAGGTAGCAGTGGTAAGCAAGATGGTGCGCGACCTGAATTTTGACGTGCAGATTGTGGTCTGCCCGATTGTCCGCGAGAGTGATGGGCTGGCCATGAGTTCGCGCAATGCCTATCTCACGCCGGAGCAACGCAAGCAGGCGCTGGTACTCAATCGATCACTCATGCGCGTGCAGACTCTGGCCGACCGCGGCGAGAGCAGCGCTGATCGGCTGAAAGTTGCCGGTAAGCAGGTGATGAGTGAAGAGCCAGCGGTGAAGCTGGATTATTTTGAGATCGTAAATCGCGACACGCTCGATCCCGTCGGCGATATTTCCGGCGGCGCGCTGGTAGCCGTTGCCGCGCAGGTGGGCAGTACTCGGTTGATCGACAATATTGTAGTGATGGGAAAAGGCAACGCTGGCGGTCCGCGCTGAATGGCGAATTTATGCGCTGCTTTATTTACGCGAGATAAAAGTATTTCCCGCGATCAGATAACGCAGCAGCATATCAGCCGATTTTGTAATGCCAATGCGCGGCGTCACAGCGACTTCTTCCACTTTGTAACCATCGTCGGCTACCTGAAGATCGGAGTCGGCGGAAACCATATCTTTGCCATTGTCTCTCGGACGCGTAACACCCAGCGCTTCAGCCAGCTTTCCGGGACCGCTGGCTAGTTTGCGCAGGTCGCGCGCGGTTGTGAAATCAAGATCAGCCAGCTCTCGTGCTTTGGCCATTGCTTGAATGCCAGAGACAGGCTCCAGCGCGCGGATGAGAATACCGCCGGCTTGGCCACTAGGCAGGCAGGATATGTTGAGGCAGTAATGAACGCCATAAATGAAGTAAACATAAGCGTGTCCCGGAGGCCCCCAGAGCACGGCGTTGCGCGCCGTATTTCCGGCAGCAGAGTGCGCAGCCAGATCGCCCGCGCCGAGATAGGCTTCCACTTCGACGATGCGTCCAGAAATAGTTGTGCGACCAGCTTTGCGGACGATCAGCTTGCCCAGCAGTTCACGCGAGACAATGCGTGGGTCGCGATTGAAAAACGCTCGCTTCATTAATTTTGCTTCGCCGTGCGTTAGTTTTGCTTCGCTTTGCATTAATTTTGCTTCGCGCGTCATTAGTTTGAGGTCGTGCGTCATACCGGCCGTGACTGTACGTGAGCAAAGCGCTCTTTGAGCCGTAGAAATGGGCTTTCCAGCCAGCGGTAAGAAGCGGCCGCAAGCAAGATAGTAAGCGCCAGGCTGATCGCCGTCTGCGCCAGCACTTGCAGCGGCGTGCCCGCAGGCAAAATGTATTTGGCGCATAGATGCGCGAATTCATGCACCACGTAGAGTCCGTACGAAATTTTTCCCAGGTAGAGCAGCCATGAGTGCCGCAGAAAAGAATTTTGTGAACCCATAACCGCCAGCAGCACCGCAGCACTGGCCAGCGAGGTTACCGGATGACTCATCGCCAGCTTCCATGTGCTGAACTTTGGCGGATTAATGAGCACGGTAAATCCATATTCGGCAATGCAGGCCGCAACGCCAGCGCACAGCAACACAACACGCTGCGG
>DASZMF010000477.1:0-2734 GCA_035552035.1 Candidatus Angelobacter sp. | reverse complement strand
GTTTCCAATAGCTCTTGTCTGCCTGAAGTCTCTGGCAGCGCGCTGCGATATTTTGATCCTTGCTCAACTGAGAGCATGTCTGCCTGCATGCAGGAAGCGTTGCAGTCTGCTGATCTGCGGGCTGAGTTATCCGAGCGCGGCAAAGCGTATGTACAGAAATTCAGGTGGGAACTTTGCGCGGAGGAAACACTGGCTGTTCTGGAAAAAGTTGTTCACGCCGTTCCGGTCAAAGTGCGGACCGCAGGAGCAGCACTGTGAAGATTGCGATAGATCCCTGGACGCTGGCCAGTCGCTTTCGCTGCCAGGGAACGTATGTCTATCTGCAGAATTTGCTGCGCGAGTTTAAAAATATTGCCCGCGCCGACTCTGGTGTGAGCTTTTCTCTTTTTGCTTCTGGCAGAAATGGGAATGACGCGGTGCACGTTGCGCTTTCTGCGGGTTTTGAGCTGGACACCTCACACTTGCTGGACCATGATCGCATGTGGAGGCTAGGCGGCGCTGGCTTGTCTGCAGCGCATTCTCGTGCGGATGTACTTTTTATCCCAACGGCTGCTACCTTGCCGATCGGGCCGGTCCCGGCAGTTTGTACGATCCATGACGTGACCCCACTGACCATGCCAACGCATTCAAGCAAAGTTACGGCAGGGCAGAGAATGTTTTTTCAAGGATGCGCAAGATTGTCCCGGGCGATCATTACATCTTCAGAATGCTCCAAGAAAGATATTGTGGCGCTGCTGGGCATTGCTGAAGAAAAAATAACGGTCATACACGATGCGTGTGACCACGCAGTTTTCAATACAATATCCGTCGATCTGGAAGTGCTTAAAACGCTGCATGCGCGATTGGATATTCAAAAGCCATACCTGATTCATCACGGCACAGTTCAACCGCGCAAAAACCTTAAGCGGTTGATTGAGGCATTTCGACTGCTGCTGGCGCGTGACAGCAATCTTGATTTTGATCTGGTGCTGGTGGGGCAGATGGGCTGGGCAAGTGATGACGTAACGAATGCGGCCAGGAATGAGAGCCGCGGCGGGGGGCGCGTGATATTCGCGGGCATGCTGACCGATGCTGATTTGGCAATGCTGCTAAAAGGCGCAAGCCTGGCGGTGATCCCGTCACTCTATGAAGGCTTTTGCCTGCCGATGGTTGAGGCGATGGCTTGCGGCGTGCCTACCATTGCTTCGGGCACTTCCTGTTTGCCAGAGATTTCTGGCGATGCACTTCAGTATTTTGCTCCGCTTTCTGTGGAGGATATGGCTGCATGCATGCGCTCTGTGCTCGTTGATTCCAACCTAAGCCAGCGTCTGCGCGAAGCTGGCATTGCGCGCGCACTTGAATTTAGCTGGGAGCGGTGTGCGCGGGAGACGCTGCAGGTTCTAACGCGCGTGGGAGGGGCGACCGGAAACTAAATGGAGTATCCCGTAATATCACGCGCGGCTTTTCCTCTACGGCATGGGATACTGGAAGAGCTGCTGCTTGTTGGCACGGCTTTGGGACTGGCGGTTGCCGCTTTGTTGAGTCCCTTGGCTTTGCCGCTGGCCATCAGCGGTGTGGTGTTCCTGCTTGCGGCAATGCGTTTCAAGCTGTTGTTGCTGGCAGTGGTTTTCTTTTTGCCGATTACTCCGTTTCTCAACTGGGATTTTTCCATACGCGACTTGAGCACGCTCGTCCGCTTTAGTTTTTTTGCCGGCGTGCTGGTTTATCGGGTGAGCCATCGCCGGGAAGTGCGTACATGGCTTTGGTCTGGCTGGTTGACGCGATCCATCCTTTTCTATTTTGCCGTTGCCATTGCGTCTGCTACGGTTTTCAATCACATTACTTTGGACGCGCAGCGCGAATTAATGCGGCTGGCTTCGTACATCTGTTTTTATTACGTGGTGACGGACTGGCTGCAAACGGCCGGGGACACTCGCGCGCTGATGAAGACCTTGATGGCGTCAACCATCGTGGTGGTGCTCTTCGGTTGTTATCAGGCGATTACCGGTGGTTATTCTGCGCTGTATGACATTCTTTATCCGATCCAGGAAGAGATTCGGCAGATTCCGCCATGGGAAGGGCGCATTACATCATTTCTTGAGCACTACAACGGTCTGGCCGGATATCTGAATCTGGTGATCCCGTTCTGCATTGCGTTTGCCGTGCGGGGCAGCGACTCTGCGCTCCGCAGGCTCAGCCGATGGTGTTTTGTGCTGGCAAGCTTGGCGCTTCTGCTTACGCAGAGCCGCGGCGGATTGCTGGCGTATGCAGCCATGCTGGTTGTGAGCGCGTGTTTTTTTGCTCCTGATCGTAAAGCAAGAATGCGGCGAATTGCCGCTGTCTTAGTTGTGTGTCTGCTGGCAGGAGCGATGGCAGGGCTTTTCTTTGAGCGGCTCACTGAGATTGACGACTTCACCACGGTCTCACGCCTGGCGATATGGGGAGGTGCGTTCACTGTATTTACGCATTTGCCCATTATGGGGACAGGCTTTGGCAATCTACGCACGTTGCTTGGAGGATTGTTGAGTCTGCCTGATGGATGGACGGGTGACGCACACAATTTATATCTGGAACTGCTGGCAGAGACCGGGCTTGTCGGGTTTCTGGCTTTTATGTTTTTAATTGGTACTACCTTGCATACAGCACTCAGTGGATATAAAGATTCTTTGGGTGAGTTGAACAGAGCTATTTGCTTTGCTGTATTTCTCGCGATTGTTGGTGTGCTGGTGCATGGAATGGTCGATTATATTTTCCA
>DASZMF010000476.1:0-1639 GCA_035552035.1 Candidatus Angelobacter sp. | reverse complement strand
CACCCGTTGAAACTCCCCGTATTCCTAAAATTGGCATAGCGCTGGGCGGCGGCTTTGCCCGCGGACTGGCCCACATTGGCGTGCTTAAAGTGCTGGAAGAAGAAGGCATTCCGGTGGATTTTATCGCCGGCACCAGCGTGGGATCGGTAATCGGCGCGGCGTATGCCAGCGGTATATCCGCCAAAGAGTTGGAAGAAGTGGCTTCGCTCGTCCGCTTTAAAGATTTTTCCCGCTGGACCTTCTCCCGCTTCGGCTTTTTCAGCAATGACAAGATGAGTATTTTCCTGCGCAAGGTGCTGCGCTGCAAAACCTTTGAAGAGCTGCGGATACCGCTGGCCATCGCCGCCACAGACATTATTACCGGCGAAGCTGCGGTGTTTACCAAAGGCGACCTCATTGATCCGGTGCGCGCAAGCTGTGCTTATCCGGGAATGTTTCAGCCGGTAAAAGTGGATGGCCGCCTGATGGTGGACGGCCTGCTCGCTCACGCTGTCCCGGCCATGCCGCTGCGCGATATGGGCGCTGAGCGCGTGATCTCAGTTTATCTTTCCGCGCACTGGGTGAAGCCGGGTGGCCCGCGCCATGTGTTTGACGTGATTGGACAATGCTTTTCCATTGCGCAGGACCGCATGTGCGGCCCATGGAAGGCCGCTTCTGACGTGATTCTGGAGCCGGAGATTGGCGAGTTTGCTTATGACGACTTTGTCCGCGCCAAAGATTTAATCCGCTGCGGCGAAGTGGCTGCACGCGCCGCCATGCCGAAAATCAGAGAGTGGATGCCCGCCGCAGTACCTGCGTTAGCCGCTACAGCGTCAGCACCATCCATGACTGTGGTGGCGGATTCAAGCTGGCAAGGCGCCAACCAAGCGGCTGCCCTGAAAAGCTGAAGCCGAAAGCTAAAGCAGGATGAACGGGAAATGCGTGAGCCGTTCCCCTTGCGGCGACAGAACGTCAATCACCAGCCGGTCAGAAACGGGCAGATGGCCAACGTTCATATTTACGCGATACACCCGTTCGTCATAGGGAACGTCAGCGGGCATGCCGATCATCTCAACGGATTCAGGAATAATTTCCCGGGATTCCAGGCCATGGTAGTCGCGCACGCGAAATTTGAGTTTGAGCAGAAGCTCATGCGGATCATGCGGAAAGTTGACCGAGGTAACCGGGCCATCGAGCAGGATTTTTCTCAGTGACGCGGTTACGCGAAAGCTGAAGCGTTGAGGAAAATTTTGAATGGTCCGGCCGCTGGCAGAGACGAGTTTTGCATTTGCGCCGGTTGAAACATGCTTCGCGCCTTCAAGCTCCGGGCATTCGATAAGGGCCATGAAGGAAAGAATATTGCCCGAAGGCTTGAGCACCATCACGTCATATCCGGCGGGCATGGCGGAGCGCAAACTGACGTCACTTTTACTGGCTGTACCGGCAAAGGCTCCGAACGCGAAGCCGGCAATAAGAAGAAATCCGCTGATGGTGGTGCTGTGTGTTTTCATGGAGTGTTGCTCCGGCTTCCCTGTGTGGCGCACCCGGGGCGCGCCGTGATACACAAGAAGCTCACATGATGAGAGAAGGGTTACGGGAAAAAAGATGCTTCGCCTGCTGTGTATAACTGCTCATCCTGACGACGAAGCCGCCGGCTTTG
>DASZMF010000475.1:0-3277 GCA_035552035.1 Candidatus Angelobacter sp. | reverse complement strand
GGTATAGGTAGCAGCATTCTTCGTTTCAAAAAACGAGATGCGCTCTTTTACCAGGCCATGCCTGCAGACTGCATTTTTTATCTTATGGATGGCCGCGTAAAACTAACAGCGCTTTCCCCTGAAGGCCGAGAGGCCACTCTGGCGCTCATGCGCGCCGGCGATTTTCTGGGCGAGGAGTGCATTTCAGGCGTCCAGAATAAGCGCGCCACCACGGCGATCGCCATCTCTGAGTGCCTGGTGCTCAGGACGGAGCGGAGAGCCATGATTGAGGTATTGCGTCGCGATGCGCAATTTTTGAACTTCTTTTTGTCCTTTATTGTTGCGCGTAACGTCCGCATTCAAGAAGACCTGCTGGACCGCCTTTTTCATACCAGTGAAAAGCGGCTGGCGCGCGTGCTATTGCTGCTGGCGGACCTTGATAACTCCGGCCAAACCGAGGCTGTGGTGCCCAAGGTGAGCCAGGAAACGCTGGCGGAGATTGTGGGAACCACGCGATCACGGGTAAGTTTTTTTATGAACAACTTCCGCAAGCAGGGACTCATTGACTATGACGGGGATTATAGCGGGGACCTTTTAATCCGTAGTCTGCTCAAAGAGTTCCTGGCCAGGGAGTAGTTCAGGTTCCGCGGCGACAATGTCCTGCGGGCCTTATCCCATTTTGGAAACAGGTACATGAACTTTTCCTGAAAATGTGGTCAATTTTGAACAGATTTCGTTTTGGCTCTCAGCCACAATGCGTGCAAAGAAAGCTTGGAACAGAAAGATCGTTGGCGACGGAACCCAACACAATCGCGCCTTACAGAGAGGCGACGATCAACCTTCACAAAATAAAAGTGTCCGCCGTAACAAAGTCGATCTACTGACAGAGTAAGCAGTAAGTCTGTCTAAAGAGTTCACTGGCTTATTCCCTTCCGGGCATAGTTCAGCGCAACTGTATTTGCTCTGCAAATACGGTGATGTCTGAAGTGTGCTTAAAGCCACTGTGCTACGCCGAGCCTCACCAGGCCCAGCGGAAACAAGTGTGCTTTGCTTTTGACCATAAACAAAAAGTAAAACGGCTCATTTGCCGGCTGCCGTAGATAGGGATTCGGTTGCCGCAAATACTGGACCGCTGAATGGATTTTTTACATTCGGTCGGCCTCGACACCCATTGCGAGGCTGTGAGGCTTCTTACGCTCAAAAAGCGCGGAAACCAAGACAGTCTCTTTCACGCGAGCCTCCCCATTGAGGGACGCCGCTATCTGGAGCAGCCACCATGATTGATAGGAACGATGGTTTTTTTCTACATGCAAATTCCTCCAAGGCACGAATCAAAGAAGCTGAGAATGCGCGGAAAAACAGGGCTGAAATCGTCAGCGCGCACTCCCAGGGACGAGTATCCAGACGCGATCTGATCAAGCTTGGTCTGATCACAACCGGTGGATTGATCGCACCCATCCATGGCTTGAATCCATTTATCAAGAGCGCCTATGCGGACGACATACCAACAGGCGCGCCGCCTAGTCCACTATTTGGTGTGCAGCCTTTCAGCACGCCAATGCCACGCTTTGACGTTGCTCCGCGCATTCCCAATCCACTGACTGGCGGCCTGACCCCGATTCCACAAGCGCAAGCCAACCAGACCCAGCAACTGCTGGATCCGGCGTTGGTTGGCGGAAAGACTGGTTTGACCGGCCCCATTGAAGGCCGGCCACCGGGACCAGTCTGGGCACATCAACGGTTTACGCAATTTGCACCCCAGGTCGGCGTTGAAACATCTCAGGCGCAAGCTACCACGAACGTCAATTACCGCCCGACCGTTACGTCAGACCATAATTCCGGCATCGATCCAACGCAGCCGATTCCGCTGAAGTTCCATCCTGGATTCCCCACGCAAGCACCCAACTCTGTGTGGACCTTCAACGGAACGCTTCCGCCGTATCTGGTCCAGGGGCGTTATGGCGAGCCGATTCTTTTCCGCCATCACAACCGGTTGCCTGCCGACGTAACGCAGAACAACGGCTTTGGCCGGAACACCATTTCCACGCACGAGCACAATGGACATCATGGCGCGGAGAATGACGGCTTCACCGGCGCGTTCTTCTTCCCGAACCAGTTCTATGACTATCACTGGCCAATCGTGCTGGCGGGAATCTTTGAAGTGAACAAGGACGCAACGGACCCGAAGGCTGGCAGCCCCGACGACAGCGGCGGAATCAACAAGGTCCCGGGCGACTGGCGTGAAACCATGTCAACGCACTGGTTCCACGATCACATGTTCACATTCACCTCGCAGAACGTGTACAAGGGCAACGCTGCCATGTTCAATATTTACAGCGCGCTCGACCGTGGCAATGAAGCGATCAATGACGGCGTAAACCTGCAGTTGCCCTCAGGCACCGCCAAGAGCTTTGGCAACCTGGAATACGACGTGAATTTGTTGTTCAACGAAAAAGCCTTTGATTCAGAAGGCCAGTTGTTTATGGACATCTTCCAGTTTGACGGATTCATTGGCGACGTAATGTGCGTGAACATGACGTACCGGCCATTCTTTGAAGTGGAGCGCCGCAAGTATCGCTTCCGCATCCTGAATGCCAGCGTTTCCCGCTTCTTCAAGTACGGCCTGTCTGATGGATCACCGATGATCCAGATTGCGAACGACGGAAACCTGCTGCCTTCGCCAGTTGTGCAGACGGTGTCCGACGAGCAAGGTATCGCTGAGCGCTATGACTGGGTGATTGACTTCTCCCGGTACAACATCGGCGATAAGGTCTGGATGGTGAACGTCTGCGAACACCAGAACGGCAAGAAGCCAGCCAACGATTTGTCTATCTCAGACGCGCTGGCCGGCAAGTCGAATGATCCTTGCGTTGGCAAGTTTTTGGAATTCCGCATTGTGCGCAACCCGGCCACGCCTGACGTGAGCAAGGTGCCTGCCGTGATGATTCCAAATCCTGACCTCTCGAGTATCCCTGTTGCCCGTGAGCGGACCTTCACGTTTGGCAGCGGCGCTTCACAGCCGTTGTCAGCCGACGATCCCGCAGCCTACACCACCGGAGCAGGCGGACAGACAGGACCATGGGGCGTGCGAACCGACAACGGCCCGATGCTCAACGCCAGCTTTGGCCGGGTTTCCGCGGCGCCTGGATTCGGCACACGCGAAGTCTGGACTCTGCAGAATGGCGGCGGCGGATGGGACCACCCGATTCACATCCACTTTGAAGAAGGCCAGGTCCTGGCCCGGAACGGCAGCGCTGCAAACGTTCCGGCGTGGGAAAAAGGCCGGAAGGATGTATAT
>DASZMF010000474.1:0-5402 GCA_035552035.1 Candidatus Angelobacter sp. | reverse complement strand
ATGGAGGTATAGTTCTGAACTTCATAATGGTTCGTGATAATGGAATTGATGCCGAGCGGGTTGCCGCCCTCAGTAAATTGTCCCAGCACGCTGATGGTGGGCGTGGCGAAAAGAGAATTCTGGCCGGTATTGTTGCGTTCCCATTCAAAACGCGTCTCATTGATTACGTGCGGACCAAAGACCTGCGTATCACTTAGCTGAATTGTGTTTTCATTTTCATTCTGGTTGAAGCCCTGGGACGGCAAAGACAGCTGGCTGATGCCGTCATTCTCCTGGTGGTCATGCGTAAACTGGTAGCGGACCATCAGCGTGTTCGAGGCAGAAACCTGGAAGTCAAACCGCGAACTGAAATTGGTGCGATTGCGCGGATTGAGGATGCCAACCACCGGCACGCCGGCAGCGGTGAATGCCTGCGGCAGCACCACGGTAGCTTCATTGATGTTCCGGCGCTCCGCGTTTATTTGGTAGGAAATCTTCTTGCCAATCGGGCCGCCCACGTTGCCGCTGTACTGCTGCGTGCTGAAGTCGGGCTCGGCGGCGGCAAAGGGGTTCAATGCGTCCAGAAAAGAATGGTTGTCATTGAAAAAGAACTGGCCATGCGGCTTGTCACTGCCGGGCTTGGTGAGAATCTCAATGCGGCCAAAACCCATGCGGTCATACTGCGCGGAAAATGGATTCTGGTTGATACGAATTTCTCGGATGGAAGACTTGGGCGGAAGTTCGCCGCCGGTGAAACCATCAATATATATCTGCCCGCCGTTAGGACCGGCAGATGGTCCCGCCAGCGCCTGCAATTCCTGCTGCAACTCATCGGGATCATCAGAGAGCGCGTCCAGATCTTTGCCGGAAATCACAACGCTGCTGGCATTATTGTCAGAGCTGGTGCTCACCTGGGCTGCGTCACTCTGGACTTCAACATCTTGTTCCTTTGTCTGGACTTGCAAAGTAATGTCGGCATTCTTGTTTTGCCCGGCAGCGATTTCCGTTTCCCGGCTTGTGGGCACAAAACCTTTTACGGCTATGCTGATGGTGTACTTACCTGCCGGCAGATTTTTGACGTTATAAGATCCGCCGCCATCTGAAGTGGCAGAGACAACCAGGCCGCTGGAGTTTTTTACCGTGATCGTGGCCGCAGGAATGACCGCACCGGTCTGGTCCAGTATCTGTCCGTAGATCTGGCCCGCAGGGACCTGCGCAAACAATGCACTGGAACAAACAAGAAGAATGGAGAATATAAAAGCGGAGACACATGTGTCTGTCCGCAGCGGCCAGAATTTCATCAATCTCTCCTCAACAACTCAAATCATTATCATTGCGGTCTTTACTGCGGACCTGCATCGCCACCGGGCGCGCCCATGTTCCAGCCAGAGAAAAGCGCGGCGGCGCTGGAACCATTGGGAGATGCCGTAAGAATCGGCTCCACTCCGCCGAGCAGGGTGATGGCAGTCACTTCTCCATTACCAGAGCCCAGTGACGCTACCACCATAACTGCATCATCTTTCTGCAGGTCGGCCAGAGTTGCGCTGGGAATGCGGCTGAGAATCTGCTGGAAATCAGCTGATCCGCCTGCACGCGGGCCTTGCGCATTTCCACCCGCGCCAACGGCGCCTGTTGCTGTTGTGCTACCTGCTGCGGCACTGTTACTTCCCGGAGCTTGTCCGCCCGAGGCCGCTGCGCCGCCTTTCGCCGTCTGGCTCTTTAAAAAGAAAGCCAGCCTTTGCGCCATGGCAGGCGCAAGCTTGCGCAATTGCGAATCAGAATTGAATTTGATGACCACAGACTTTTTTGCCAGCAGGTCTTTTACCGTAATGGCATTATTGGCTGAGTCAATCGACGTAATAGTCCCGGCAATATTGCGGAAGGTGCCGGAGATAATTTCTTCCGCAGTCAACTCTTTGCCGTCTGCGCTACGGGTGCCGCGCGCGCGCAATTGATCGCCAACCTTGATCTGGTCCATCGTGCCTTTTTGCGCGTCAGAAAATTTTATTGAGCTGGGCGCATAGCGGAGGTAGCCAGTATCTTTTGTAGTCTTTACCTCGACGCTAAGAACAGGCGTGACTGAAACTTTAAACGTCCCTGTAGCCGGATCAATGGCGCTCACAATTCCGCCGGTGCCGCGCTTTTGCCAGTCGTCGCGATCATGTTGCTGTTTCTGCGCTACGTCAGCTTGCTTCATTACAATTATGCGAATTGCGGAAACAGTGCCGCCGTCGCCGGCCTGGACGCGCGCCAAGATGCGATCACCAACCTGCAGATCAGGCAGCGCAATAGGCGTGGCGGACTTCAAATCAGTTTGCCCGGGAGCCAGCCGCACTAGTTGCGCGCCATCGGCGACAGAGATGGTCATTTCCGGGCCAGCGTCTGTCTTTAGAACAACCGTTTTGCCGTCAATCGACTTCACCACGCCAACCGGCTTGGGAGCGGCGGCACTACCTTGTGCTTGAGCAGTGAATTCAACTTCTTTTGCCTGCGACGCAGTACATGCCAGCGAAGCACACGCCATCACGCCAGCGATAATCCGGAGCGTGAAACTGTTTGCGAAAATCTTTTTGCCAGTCGCCAATCGGAACTCTCCCCCGATAATTCAATATCTGCCAGTTAATTTTTTGAAATTCATCATCCAGAGCGTGGAAAACACTGTCCTGGACCCAAACCTGAAGCTAAATTCACTTTCTGACAGTCATCATATATATGCTGGCAATATTTTAACTGAAGAAGATTGTTACAGAGAATGCTCCAGAAAAGACAGTCCGGGCAGGTAAAAAGGAAGCAAAAGTTTTGTTAAGTTGAGTGATGTTACCGGGCAAGCCATGCAGCTTTACGGCAGACAGACAATTCTTAGATCATCTGCTGAAAGGCCCTCCTTTATTCCAACACCAAAGCTTTTATTCAACAGTGGATCTTTCATTTCAAGATCAGGCTTCCATTCAAGATGAATCTTGAATTTAAAATCAATTTAGCCGTGAAGCCGCGCACAGTTTTTCCGCTTGCAGACTTTCTACACTAGAGAAAAATCCGGCACAGAGAAAATTGTGCACACAGAGAGAGCAAAATTTTCTCTGTTGCCATACGGAACAAGTTTTTTGTTTTAACAATTCGTTCATATCGCGATTCGCCAACAACATCTGCACGTAAGATTTTTCTGCGCGAGCTATTCAACTTCACTCCGACTCATCAAAATTTACAACGCATACAAACTAAAACAGGTTGCCTCAAAGGGGCATGTTTGCTGGCTAAAAATGAACTAACAGCGCCATGTGAAAGTATTTTCATTGTTCGCGCCGCGATTTTTGCCATGACACACTTGTTCTACAACCATTGCGGATGAAAAGTGTACGGACGTACATGTCGCATAGAACCAGCACAGCAAGTAAGGACATGTACATCAACGCTGTTCTGCTTCATTGCACTCTCGTGTCTCAGGAAGGTTAGCGCGACTTCGGCAACGCAAGAATGTAAGAGAAATATTTTAGTTTCCGAGGCAACGCGAACGCAGTTGGGTACGAACCCAGGGGCAATTCGGCTGAATCATTTCTGTTGCGGGCTCAATGATCCTCCGTCCTCCCTTATTCAAAAATCTGATCGGAGAATTCATGAAGACTCGTTTGAGCACATTGCTTATTGCTTTTGTTCTTATCCTTGGCGTGGCTTGTCCCGCCTTTGCCGCAGTTCCGGCACCTGCACTTGTATCCCCAGCCAACGCGGCGAATGTAACTGCACCTGTGGCTATTTCGTGGTCCGCGGTGAGCGACC
This sequence comes from Candidatus Angelobacter sp., assembly GCA_035552035.1. Taxonomy (GTDB): domain Bacteria; phylum Acidobacteriota; class Terriglobia; order Terriglobales; family Acidobacteriaceae; genus Angelobacter. The sequence goes on along the minus strand of DASZMF010000474.1, from coordinate 1,649 downwards.
CGACTGGCAACGCTGGGTATAACTGGCAGGTCAGCACATCCTCTACTTTTCCTACGAATGTTCTACAGGATTCAACGAATCCCAACGTGACACAAGCCACGGTGAGCGGTTTGCCAAATGGCACATACTTCTGGCGGGTGCAGGCAGTCAACGGCGCATTGGTCCAGAGCCCGTGGTCAGCGCCGCGCAGCTTTAACATTACCGGTGCAGGCGCAGGACAACTGGCCGCGCCCACCATGTCACCGACGAAAGGCTATTCAACTTTCCATCCGCTGGAAGTGATGACCTTTAACTGGTCGCCCGTTGCGGGAGCTGCCAGTTACGTTCTCCAGTTCTCGACCGATCCCACTTTCCCGACGGCAACGCGCGGACAGGTCAACAACATTCCCAACACCACATATTCTTTCTCCACGCCGGATGAAGGCCACTATTCAGCGCGCGTCTATGCAGTCAACGCCAGCGGCGTTGCCGGAACCCCTTCCAATGTAATTACCTATTCCGTGTTTTATAACAACCCGATCTCAGGACCACCCTCAATACTGACGCCTGCGAATGGCGCAGCGGTAACTCTGCCCTTCCAGCTGTCATGGACAGACGTGCTCAATCCGCAGCCCAGCGGCTATGAAATGCAGATCGCAAAAGATTCTGGCTTCTCACAGATTGAAGATGACGTGCCGCAACAGAATGAGGCGAATCGCACCGAGATCTCACTCACCGCAGGGCAGAAATTCTGGCGCGTACGCTCCAGCCAAGGCGATGCTTCTCCCACTACTGCTGCTGTAACCGCATGGTCAGCCACAGGATCTTTCACCGTGAACGCAGCACCAGCTGCGCCAACCACCATTTCAACCGTCAACAGCCAGCTGTTTAGCGGCATTACAACGTTTGTACAGATACAGCTCAGCGGCGCGGCTCCAGCAGCGGGCTCAACCATCAGCCTGACCAGTTCGAATCCGTCGGCCTTCCCTGTTCCGGCAACTGTGACCATGCCCGGCAACACAGCGTTCACGCAGTTCCAGATGCAGGTTGGCCAGGTGACCGCAAACACTCCGGTAAAAATCACCGCCACTCTTAACTCAGGATCGGCGATAGCCAATCTTACGGTTCTGCCACCATCGCTTAAATCCATCCAGTTGACGCCAGCCACCATCAGCGGAGGAGCGCCGGGGAATTTGCTTATCACGCTCAATGGACAGGCGCCGGCAGGCGGCGCGAACATAAACCTCACCAGCAGCTCATCAGCCGCCGCACCGCCGGCAATCGCTAACGTGGCAGCCGGCGACACCAACCTTGCCATTGCGGTTCCAACCAACAATGTGGCGGCCAATACTCTCACGACCATCACTGCAGCTTGGAACGGCACAAGCGTAAAGTCTCAGTTCACCGTGACGCCCCAAGGCCAGCCTGCTTCACTCACTCTGAGCCCTGCTACCGTAACTGGCGCTGGCGGAACAAACGCTATTGTCGCTATGGCCGCGGCTTCGACCACTGACCAGTTCTTTACGGTCTCTAGCAGCAATCCGACCCTGGCGCAGGTAGGGAATGAAATTACAATTCCAGCCGGCAGCACCTCGGGTGGAGTCCAGATCACAACCGGCCTGGTAAAAACGCAGACGGTTGTGACCATCTCAGTCACTGGCGGTGGAGTA
>DASZMF010000473.1:0-2018 GCA_035552035.1 Candidatus Angelobacter sp. | reverse complement strand
TTCCCCGCGTCAGATAAGACACCAGTAGAATTATTGAAATTCCAAAGATGCGTGGCGTTATCTCTGATATTGATTCCGCCGCTGCCATCATTACTAACAGTTGCCGCCAACGTTCCCAGTGAAGAATAGAGATTTATTCCCGTATTTGACACCGCTACAGCAGCGGCATTCCCTGTTGCTCCAAAGTAAATGCGGCGTCCGGTTGCGGCCTGCCCAATAGCAAGATCGCCCGCGGCAAGATCGCCGTTCGTGAAGAAAAAGCCATTCGCCTGCGGAATGGCGAAGCTTGCGTCTGTGGAACTACGTCCCAGAGCAAAAGATGAATTTGCCGCTGATCCGCTAAATACCTCAAGGGCAGAAGATGGGCCCGTGAGCGCCAGATTAGTTCCCGTCGCCACGCCGATGTTCGGCGTGGTAAGCGCCAAAGAAGACGCCAAATCAGACGAGCCCACCGTATTGCAGGTGGGAGTTGAAGAGGCATTCAGCGATCGGACAAACTGATTCGTGCAAGTGCCGACGCCTAAAATGGAACCAGGGATGTTCGATCCCGTCACCGTGCCGGTAGCTGCCACATTTCCCGTGACACTCAGATTGCCCGTCACCGAGTTTCCGCTTAGCGGCGCGGGTGTGCCTAGATTCTGTGGCGCATAGTTATCAAAGTTGAAAGTTGTGCCAGTAAAGCTCACCTGCGTGTAGCGCAACACTTCCAGCCCGGAGCTGGAATCCTTTACCGTGACGCGATAGTAAATGCCAGACGGCTGCGTGTTCGCGGGATTGGGCACTGTGAATGAAGTCACCACGCCGGACGTGATCGGCGAACAATAGCCCCGCTTGAGCGCCTGTCCGCCGCCGCCGATGGATACTGAGATAGGCTGGTCGCTCTGATCGGTGATCAAAAAGCAGACTTGCCCGGCTGCAAGTTTGGCGCCATTGATGTCTGTGATGTTGGAACCGGAAACGCTGGTGAGGTTCTGGGCAAAAGCTGAACCACAGAGGACACAGAGGAGCGCAGAGGCAAGAAGAATCTTTTTCATATTCTCTCCAGAAAATCTTTTTGAGTGAAAGGGTTCCCTCACCCGCTGGGCGCGGGATTCGGGATTACAGAAAAAATCTACAGTCCAGGCAACGGCCTACCCGGAGCACCTGAGCCACCGCCTACGCCGCCACCTTGTCCGCCGCCGGTTCCACCTGTATTGCTGGAATTGACGGTGGTGACGATACTTAAGCGCATCTGCCCGCGGCCTACGGCTTGAACGTAATTGTTGTATTGCAGCCAGGCCCGGTGCGTGGCGGAGTTGAAATCGTAAGACACCCAATAGGTGGTAGAGACTTGCGGAGCGGCACCCGTCTCTTCCACTACGGTAATGGTCTGCGGTGGTATTGTCCGCGTGGTCTGATCGCGCTTCCAGGCGGTGTAGGAACTGCTTGTGCCACTTGGCCCATAAACCCGGATGCTGTCAGCCGTGCCAGAAACAAAGACTGAATCCACGGTTGCATTGTTGGCCGGCGGGTCGCCGATATTGCCGAACGTCCCATTGAAAGCAAAACTGTAAGCCGTGGCGTTGGCCAGCGATTGCTCCATCAATCCAAAAGTATTGAAGCTGGTGAACTTGAAAGAGACGGTTGTTCCTACCAGAGTTGGATCGGCTTCCCATACAAACACTGCATCGTCGAGCCGGAGAAATGCCCCGCCAATATTGTGCGTGGTGATGGGCGAGCCGAATACGCCGCGATGCAACTTAGTCGCCAGATTGTAGTGATATGCGCTGGTGAGCGTTGCCGTCTGGAAGCTGATGAGTTCGCCGTCAACGTAGCAGATTGTGCGGAAGTTATCAGCATCCGCCGATGATCCGCCACTTAAGATGCCCAGAGATTCTGTCACGTCCACGGCAAGAGTATGCGTGGTGTCCGGATCAGCCGAAGAAACAAGCTGGGCCGTAAGCGATCCCATGCGCGACGCCCCATACATTCTGCCAACCTTCACATAATTTGTGCCGTCGGGAGAAACCCATACGGAG
>DASZMF010000472.1:0-1919 GCA_035552035.1 Candidatus Angelobacter sp. | reverse complement strand
TACTGCACCTGGCCATCGTAGTGATCGACCATGTGTTTGAAATAGCGCGTGCCAAGTTGCAGATTCGTATTGGCCACCAGCAATTCATCTTGAGAGAAATGTTTGACTTTCATTTCCTTGGCCAGATTTTTTCCCACGCTTGGCAGTAATTGCATGAGTCCCATGGCGTTGGCATGCGAGATGGCCGCAGGATTGAATTCAGATTCCTGGCGTATCAATGAAGCCACCAGATGCGGATCAAGCTGGTTGGCCGATGCATCTCTACGCAACTCTTCCCAGTAAGGACGAGGGAAAAGCTGCTCCCACACAGGCCGGGGAATCTGCGGAATTTCGGCGGCGAAATAGCCGGGAGCGGCGCGCTTGAGCGTTTCAATGGAGCGTATGTAACTTCCCTGCTCGCTGTAAATATCCGCCACTGACTTGGCTTCCCAGGGAGGCGAGCCCGGGCTGGCGGCCTGCATCTCTGCCACGGCAAAATCGTAGAGCGCTGCGTTGGCCAGCAACTGCGCTTTCTGCGCACGCACGTTGTCTGCAGGCGGGTCCCAATCGCGCGGCGGAGCCGGTGGCGCAGGCAGTTTGTTCAGGGATGGCAAGCTGCTGGCCGTCTCTTCACCCAGCTTAGCCACACGCTCACGCGCGAGATTCGCATAATAGTAGTAGCGATAATTTTCTGTAAGCTTCTGGTAATAAGCGCGGGCCAGCGCTTTGTCGCCTTCCTCTTCGGCGATGCGTCCGCGCCAGAAGATGGCTGCGGTCACTTCGGCGGACGACGGATAGAGCTCAATCTGTTCTTCAAACAATCGCTTGGCTTCATCTTTCTTGCCCATGCGATAGGTCAGCCATGCGGTCTTCCAGTGCGTGTACGGCGCAGACTTGCCATTTTTCTGCCGCTGATAAATTTCCGCGTAAAACGGCACGGCCACTTCATAGTCACGGCGCAGCATGTACATGTTGCCGGCAGAGAGCAGTGCGTCGGTCATCCATGTGCTGTCTGGAGCTAAAGTGCGGAGTTGAGAAACGTAGTCGCGATTTTTCTCTCCGTCATCTTTATCGCGCGAAATTTCCGCCAGAAAATAAAGCGCCTGCGCCTTGGAATCAATGCTGGTGGCCTGGTTCTGAACAATGCTTTCAAAAAGATGCTGCGCGTCATCGCGCTTGCGGGTTTTGTAAAGCGCCGCGGCAAATTCAGTCTGGATATCCAGCATCCTCTCGGGCGGAGCTTGTTCCACCAGCGGACTTAGCTCATTCAATGCATCCTGATAACGCCTGGCTTTGCTCAACAGTGCTGCGCGTGTATGGTGCTGGTCAAAGTTGCCCATAGGCAGCGCTTCACCCAACGTGCGCAGTTCAATAGCTGAAGCTTCCGCTTCAACGCTGGTAGGCATATCAAAATAAATTCGGCGGAAGATATCCTGCGCTTTGGGCTTGTCTCCCGCGGCAAGATAGGCGCGCGCCAGCGTGATCTCAACATCTGCCCTCAGTGGCTGGCGATGTTTTTCCAGAAATGCAGCGGCGGCTTGCGGAGCGTTCGTCGCCAAAAGCGCATCGGCATAGAGCATCGCTGCATCGTGCGACTCAAGCGAATCAGGATATTTCTGCTCAAAGCCTTCCAGCGTCTGCAAGACCGCTGCGCTGTTGCTCTCACTCTGGTAGGCCACGGCATGCAGATAGTCGAGATAGTCGCCCAGAACCGGCTCCAGCTGCTTGGCGCGGTCCCATGCGGAGCGGGCGCTTACGTAATCTTTGTCGAGATTGTGAGCATAGCCGATCACCAGCCATGCCAGCGGACCAGCGTCATCTTTATCGCGCGAAATTTCCGCCAGAAAATAAAGCGCCTGCGCCTTGGAATCAATGCTGGTGGCCTGGTTCTGAACAATGCTTTCAAAAAGATGCTGCGCGTCATCGCGCTTGCGGGTTTT
>DASZMF010000471.1:0-1686 GCA_035552035.1 Candidatus Angelobacter sp. | reverse complement strand
ATGTTTGCCGGGGCTGAAAGTAATGGCCACCGGGTTATAAACCTGCCCTGCCACCATGACAAAGTTCGGCCGTTTGGGGATGAAAAGCGTGTCCCCTGAACGGACTTCTACATCGAGCGGCGTATTTTCCCACTTTTCAATGGGCTGGCTGATGTGAATCAGCATGCGTCCACTCGGTTGAATCTGTTTCAACTTGGCTAAGAGCTGCTGGCGCTCGCGCTCCATGGAAGCAGCCGAAGTGGTACGCGACGAGGAACTTCCCGTTGGCGTTCCGGAAACTTCCTGCGCCTGGACTTTGGTGACAAGCTCTTCGCGACCCTTGGCCGAGGCCTCACGCACCTGCGCGCGGTCCAGAATGGCGGCGTAAGGATAAGCCTCATTCGAAAATCCGCCGGCACGCTTCAAGATGGAGCTAAGACGCTCACCGCGCTGTATGCCGTACTGGCCCGGATGCATGATCTCGCCAGTGACTGCAATAGCGCCGCCAATATCATTCCAGCCGCCAATCTGGCGGATCGTGAGTACGTCACCGGGTTTAAGAACAACGTCAGTATCAGCCACGCCGGCTAAGGCTTTGTCGATTGGAATTTCGCGATGCTCCAGATCAACGTGATCGCCATCGATCACGGAATAGCTGGTGAGATCCGCCGCAAGCTGATAGGCATCGCGTTTGAATCCCCCGGCCATGCGCAACAAATCAGCCGCGCTCATGCGATCAGAAAGCGGATATTCTCCGGGGCGCAGCACCTCGCCAAAAATCGATACCTTGGGAGCATCCGTGTCATAGCGGCCAAAAATCCTGACGGTGTCAAAAGGCTCCAGTGCGGGCGCTTCCACGCGTTTCGTAAGCACATCACGCAGATTGAACGGAATCACCACGGGCGTAAATTCCGGCGGATGCAGCCGGACAATCTCTGCGTGGTCGGCCGGCTCCGGCAGCACGTCATCAAATGACGCGATCAGGTCCGTAACTTTAAATCCATCCTTGAAGGGAAACTTCCCGGGACGAAACACGTGCCCGTCAAGATAGACTGCGCGGTTGCTGTACGAAAGAATCGGCAGCACGGTAACAACGTCGCCATCCTGAATACGGAACTGCCTGAAGGTGGCGTCAGCGGTCTGGAGATTTGCTCCGACAGCCAGGTTCACGCTCAACATCTCTTTGCGTACATGGGCTTGTGTGCGCTCAACCTTAATGCGGCTTAACTCGCCGGTGACCGGAACGCCACCAGCCAGATCAAGAATCTGATCGAGCGTCTGCTCATTGCGGAGTTCGTAAATCGCTGGACGCCGGACTTTACCGGCCACAGTCACCTGCGGCCCGATGGGTGGCACCAGAATGCTGTCACCAGATTCAAGATGCACTTCACTGGAACTCACGCCCTTGAGCATTAGGTCATAGAGGTCCACGTCTTCCACCAGGGTCTTGCCGCGAAAATGTTTTACAGTGCGGTATGACCCAGTCTCGGTTGGGCCACCGGCAGCAATCAGCGCGCTCAACGCCGTGGAAAGTGAGCTAATGTCATACGCGCCAGGATTTTTTACGTCACCTACCACGTAAGCGCGCACGGTGCGCAGCTTGCCCAGCGTCACATCCACGGTAATGCCACGCAGTTCGCGGCTCAGCATTTTCTGGATCGTCTGCTGCACATCTCCTAGTGTGCGTCCGGCAACTACCACCGAGCC
>DASZMF010000470.1:0-1606 GCA_035552035.1 Candidatus Angelobacter sp. | reverse complement strand
CCGCCGCCGAAATTCGTGATGCGCAGGTCAGCTCCGAGCAGGTTGGAACGGTACCGCAGCAGCGCCAACTCATTTCCGGCGAGCGAAGCCGCATGCTTCTCATCCCACAAATCTTGGAGGTTCACTAATTCAATGGTTTGCGACATAAATGTAATATCGTTAGGCGTATGATCCGGCGCTAGCTGTATTGCGCGCCGCACGCTCCAAAGAGATGCGCTCCAAATAGCCGCTTTCCCGAAACGCCGCCATGGGATCTTGCGGCAGCCCTTTGGATACGCGCCATTCACGTATCACCGGGCGCACATCGGTGGCAAAGGCATCTTGTAAGCAGGATTCGGCAGCGATCAAATCGCAAGCTCTTTGGGCGGCTGCCAATTTTTCGTAATCCACCAAAGCCGCTTTGGCAAAAAGGTCTTGCGCCATGTTGACGGTCTGGATCATGGCTTCAATTTTGCCTTTCAAATTATGGCTCTGATCGATCATGTAAGCGATGTCCGCGCGGCGGCCTTCTTCCCACTCGAAAAACCTAATTTCGTGAAAGATACGGAAAACCTGGTAAGGATCAATGGAGCCCATGGTCAGGTCGTCATCCGCGTAGCGGCGGTCATTAAAATGAAAACCGCCCAGCATGCTTTCAGACAGCAGCCAAGCAACGATCTGTTCAATGTTCTGCGAAAGATAATGATGGCCAGTATCCACCAGCACCTTGGCTTGAGGCCCGGCGGCGCGCGCCAGCAGGAGCGCCATGCCCCAGTCGGCAATGTCGGTGTGATAAAAAGCAGGCTCGAAAGGTTTATATTCCACCAGCATGCGCTGATCTGGTGCAAGCGAAGCATGCGCGGCTTTCAGGCTCTCCGCAAACAGCGCCTTACGCTGGCGAATATTGGCGGTCCCCGGATAATTGGAGCCGTCAGTAAACCAATATGAGATATCGCGGCTGCGCAGTTCACGCGCGATGGAAATACTGTCATCCGAATGCCGCAAGGCCTGAGCGCGGATGGAGGGGTCCGGATTCGCGAATGATCCGTACTTGTAAATTTGGTCTTGAAACAAATTGGGATTGATAGAGCCGGGGCGGATGCCATAGCGGTCCGCCAGCGCGCCCACCTGCGCGACGCTCCGCAGCCCGTCCGGAAAATCCCAAAGAACATGCAAGGCTAAGGTTGGGCACACACCGGTCAGCGCATGGACCTGCCCCGCATCGCTAAATTTTTCTTCAATGGTTCCGGCCGCCGCGGGCTGCATGAATTTGCCGAAACGCGTGCCGGTGTTGGCGAAGCCCCAAGAGGGGATTTCGATTTGAAATTCTTCGAGAGCGTCGAAAACTTTTTCAGTGACGTTGGCGGACATAGCTAACCGGCCAGAGGACTAGCCAACCAGGATGATATCTAATGTGCGCGGACCATGCACACCCTTAATGCGCGTCATTTCAATATCGGAAGTTGCCGATGGACCTGAGATGGTGGTCAGAGGCACATTGCCGAACGCGCGCATCTGGCTCAGCGCCTCCGGCACGGTACCGGCGATCTGGCTGGCAAATACCACGCACAGATGATAATCGGGAATCAGGCTTAAGGCTCGCCGAGCTTCTCTCGGTCCGTGCCGG
>DASZMF010000469.1:0-1648 GCA_035552035.1 Candidatus Angelobacter sp. | reverse complement strand
GTGGTATTTTCTGGCGGGCATCTGGATACCGCTCTACGGTGTCATTTATTGGGCACCCCGGCTGATCGGAGGCGCAGGATGAAGCAGGCTGTTCTCGGGACGGGTTTGGTTCTGGCGCCTATGGCCTGGTTTGCGAGCCTTGAAACGAACTTTGCGCTTGCACCCTTGGCCTGTGCCGGACATGGAAAGAGCGTGCTTCTCCTGGTTTCGGGCGCAGCTTTCGGATTGGCCGTCGTTAGCGGCCTTTTGGCCTGGACACAGCGCAGTTTTCACAGGCGTCTGGCTGTCTCCGGGGCGGTGGTCAGTGCTCTTTTCAGCATCGTCATCATCGCGCAAGCCATTCCGAACGTGATGCTGGGAGGCTGTGAATGAAGCGTGTGATTCTCTTCGCGATTGCGGCGGCACCTCTCGCATTCGGTCATGAGGGCGAACCACTGAAACCGCATGATCTCTGGTTGGCGTGGAGCTTTGATCCCGGCATTGTCATTCCTCTCGTGCTAACCGCTTTGCTCTACTTTCGTGGAGCGAAAACGGCGCACGGTGTTACTTTGAAACAGAAATTCTGTTTTTGGTCCGGATGGGTTTTGCTCTGTGTAGCTTTGTTGTCGCCGTTGCATCCGCTTGGCGAGTCGCTCTTTTCGGCGCACATGGCGCAGCATGAACTGTTGATGGTCGTGATCGCGCCCCTCCTTGTACTGGCGCGCCCGTTGGTGGCGTTGCTGTGGGGCTTGCCCTTCACCTGGAGGCGCGCCCTGGGGCAATGGTCGAAGCGGAAAACGATCCAAAGTAGCTGGCTCTTCTTCACGCATCCGATGACTGCCTGGTGGGTCCATGCAGCCGCGCTGTGGCTGTGGCATATCCCACGTTTTTTCCAAGCGACGCTCGACAATGATTGGATTCATTCCGCCCAGCATCTGAGTTTTCTCGGATCCGCGTTGCTTTTCTGGTGGTCGCTGTTTTATGCGCACGGCAAGTCCCGTTATGGGGCCAGCGTGCTTTATCTGTTTACCACTGCCGTCCACACAAGCATTCTCGGCGCGTTGCTGACCTTTGCATCAAGCGTTTGGTATCCGGCTTACATTGCGACAACTTCCGCCTGGGGCCTGACGCCGCTGGAAGATCAACAGGCAGGCGGCTTGATTATGTGGATTCCTGCCGGAGTTGTATACGTGATCGGCGGATTGTTTCTTTTTAACGAATGGCTACGCGAGAGCGATCGCGTCGCGAAGACGCACCTCTACGATAGAAATGGCGAGTATGCGGCTTAGTTTTCTCCTCTTTGCGATTTTCTTTGCCGCCTGTGGGCTGCGAACCAGCAAGGTTGTGACAGGCGGCGACTCAGTGGCCGGGCGACAGGACCTTTATCGTCTCGGCTGTGGAAGCTGCCATACGATTCCAGGAATTGTCGGCGCTCATGGCAAGGTTGGTCCCAGTCTAGAAAACATTGCGGTCCACAGCTACGTCGCGGGCCAGCTGCCCAACCAGCCGCCAAATCTGGAGCACTGGATTCAGCATCCGCATTCTGTTCATCCGGATACCTTGATGCCGGAATTGGGTCTGACTGACGGACAGTCCCGGGACATTGCCGCCTATCTATATTCATTGAACTAGGATTCACTCAACTAGGAGCCATGATGATTACACTCTC
>DASZMF010000468.1:0-7148 GCA_035552035.1 Candidatus Angelobacter sp. | reverse complement strand
TACGAAAGCCGCAATTTTTTGCGGCATATGCACGAGGAAAGCGAATGTGATTTGATCATTTGCTGGCGACATAATTGGCCGGAGTTCCCATTGGAGGTGCTGGAATTGAAGTCGGTGCTGCAGTAGGACGTTTTTTCAGCGCAGATAGAAAACCAATTTTCACCACGGAGACGCGGAGGCACGGAGAAAAACAAGTAACAGCTCACCTACCAGGCAAGCAAAAGATTTCGCGTGGAATCATGTGTGAAACAGAACTTTCTTTACAGCCATGATTCAGCATAGCGATGACTCAGCGCCATCAAAGCTCTTGTTTGCTTTCTCCGTGCCTCCATGTCTCCGTGGTGAAGATTCGGTTTTTCGTTTGCGCGATGAAAAGCGCTATCCCAGCGCCGCCAGAATATCCTTCGGATTCGCGTTATCGCCGAACGTCTCACTTACGTGTACGAACAGATCTTTGTTCCCCGGAGCAAACACAAAGCTGCCGCCGAGCTGGAATGGATCTTTGCCCAGCTTGTGTTGTTTATGTCCTGCGGCCTGGGCGCGGCGGCGGGCTTGCGCGTTGTCTTTGCGCAGCAGATGCAGAAGGTTGGCGTGCTTCAGGCCCACGGTTTTATAGGCTTCACGCTTATCGTCGATGAGAAGAGGGAAGTCGATACCGGTTTTTTCGCGGAAGAAGCCGGCATACTTGGCGTCTCCCAGGCCCACTACGGCGATGCTGGCGTCTTTTTCCTTGAAGGCTGCTTCTGATGCGCGCAACTGCGCGACATGCTCCTGGCAGAAGATTCAACCATAATGCCGCAGAAAGACAATCACCGCCGGCCCCTTTTCCCACAGTGAACCCAGCCGAGTGGTCTTGCCTTCAGGATCAGGGAGAGTGATATCGGCGAGCTTGCTGCTATAGGATTCGGCCATGCCGGACATTCTCTTGTGCGCTGCTGCCGCTGTCAAGAGAAGACGGTTGGCCGCAGATCGGAGAACCTTACCACGGATTCACACGGATTACCGGAAGGGATAAACACGGATCAGCGGATTTTGGTCCCAAAATTGTTAAGGAACCATGAATGGCGTGGATGCAGCTCCATCCATATATATAAGGATGCGCTGAGAAGGCGTCTAAGGTTCCCGCCGACTGAACAGCCATTCATTTGTGGCGTCCTTGTGCTATTCTTGGCCCGCTATGCGTGAACTTAAAGGTGCAGTTGCAGTGATAACCGGAGCGGCTTCTGGCATTGGCCGCGCCCTGGCGGTTGATCTGGCGAAGCTGGGCGCTCAACTGGCGCTGGCTGACATGAACACGGCCGGACTGGAAGAGACACGCAAGCTGCTGGGTGATGCGGTGGCGCGCACTTACACCGTTGACGTTTCCAGGGCCGCAGCGGTGGAAGAGTTTGCGCAGCGGGTGCAGCAGGACTTTGGACGCGCACAACTGCTGGTGAATAATGCGGGCGTCGCGCTGATGGGGACGTTTGCCGAAGTTTCCATAGAAGATATGCAGTGGCTGGTGGGGATCAACTTCTGGGGCGTGGTCCACGGCTGCAAGTTCTTTATGCCCATGCTGGCACGCGAGGCCGATGCGCACATCGTAAACGTATCGAGCATCTTTGGGCTGATTGGCCCGCCGGGACAGACTGCTTACGCCGCGAGCAAGTTTGCTGTCCGCGGATTTAGCGAGTCATTGCGGGAAGAGTTGCGACAGGGGACTGCGACCGATAGCGCAGACGGCGCGCGCCGCGGTGAGCGTGACAGAAGCTGCCCGCAAGGAAGCAGCAAAATATTTTAAGAAGGTTGCGGTGATCACGCCGGAAGAAGCGTCGCGGGTGATAGTGCAGGGAATTCTGGGGAATAAGAATCGCGTGCTGATTGGCGCGGACGCATATCGCGTGGACCGGCTACAGCGCCTGTTTCCCGCCAAAGCCAGCGCCATGTTTGCTAACTGGCTGGCGAAGCGGGCAGGACGAAAGCAGCCATCCCAGTCAGCTAAAAAAGCCTAGAGCGCTGCCTGATCGTCGGCGTGAAAGCGGGTTCTGATGGCCAGCCTATGCCTGCAGGATTTCCGCTTTGCGTGGCTGTAATTCGTCCCCGCTGCGGCACTGTTTTGACAATTCTTTCGCGTGGCTGCATAATTCCACCCGGCCAAGAGTGCTTTAGCTGATACGCATAATAAAAAAATCTGATGCACAAATGGCTTTTTTACCATAGAGTGTCCGTGACTACTTTTGCGCCTATTTTTTTTAGCCTGATGGCTGAATGGTGTTAAGTATGCGTCCAACGGGCGTTTTATAAGCTTAGTAAGGTTCGGATTGAAAAAGGCGTTCAGCGCGATCATGTGTGATAATACTCAGCCGATGAAGGGCGCTAGAACTATTCGTTTGATGAATGAGCACTCATTCACGCATTTACTGGCTTTTCAGCTCGCACTCGTCGAGCGAAAATCCGTGACCATTTCCTCACGCTTCGCCACTGCAATCTTGGAGGGTTTATGAGGTCGAGAGTCCAGTTGTTGAGAATCATTTTTGCGTGCCTGCTGCTTACCGGCATGGTTTACGCGCAGGGTGTCGGTGCTTCCGGCGAAATACGCGGCACAGTCACTGACCCGTCTGGAGCCGTTGTAGGCAACGCTTCCATCACGGCCACGGACATTGATAAAGGAATCAAACACACGGTGGCTTCAGACAACAACGGCCAGTTCCATCTGGCTGCACTGCCCCCGGCCAGATACAGCGTGAGCGTATCGAAGTCAGGCTTTCAGTCTGAAGTGGCGAAAAATGTTGTGGTGAACGTTGGCCAGACCAGCACGGTCGATTTCCCCATGAAAGTATCGCAGGTCTCAGAGCAGGTGGAAGTCACGGCTGAGCCTCCGGTAGTTGAGACGGAAAGAGGCGCGCAGGCGAACGTCGTCAACGAACAGACGATTCGCGAACTGCCCATCAACCGTCGCGACTATCTCACCTTCACGCTGCTCGCGCCTGCAGTGTCGGATTCCACTCGTCTCGCTGGCGATCAGGATTTTCGTGTGAAGCAGACGCCCCAGAGCGGACTCTCATTCTATGGCAGCAATGGCCGTGGAAACTCAGTAACCGTGGACGGCGGCGAGGTGAATGATGACGCTGGCGGTGTGAGATTAAATATTTCGCAGGATGGCGTTCAGGAATTTCAGATTAACCGCAGCAATTACGGAGCTGACCTCGGCGGCGCCAGCGGCGCGACCATCAACATCGTAACTAAATCCGGCTCCAACGATGTTCACGGCACGCTCTTTGGCTACTTCCGCAATGACGCGTTGGACGCGGCGAATCCATTCTCTGTTACCCAGGCACTTGCGCCGGGACAAAATTTTGATCCCAGCCTGCCTGACTCGCAAGGCGTGCACACAAAAGATTCGTTGACGCGCGAACAGTTTGGCGGTTCCATAGGCTTCCCGCTCAAGAAGGATAAAACCTTCCTGTACAGCTCTTTCGAAGGTTTGGTTGGCGACGCACAAAATGCGGTTCCGTTGCTCACCAATACCAGTATCTTCCGGCCACAGGGTCAAAATTCAGGTAATGATCAGGTTTCAATTTTTCAAGGATTGGCGGCAGAAGGCGCCACTAGCATCCCTTGCATCACGAATGCTGGCGGAGCTCTTCCTCCAACTTTCCTGCCGGCAGCAACCTGCGCGGGCGTACTGCAGAGCTTGTTGACCGTAAATCCAACGGCCAACCTCGTGCCAATTCTTGGACCACAAGCTGGAGCGCTGCAGACGGCCAGAAATGCTTATGTTGTGAATCAGTTTGAAACCAATGGCGGTCTTTTCCCTTATGACAACCGTCTTTATCTGGCCTCAACCCGGTTTGATCACCAGTTTAGCGATCGCAACCAGGTTACGTTGCGCTATAGCTTCGGCCACGATTTGGAACAAAATCCTGACGTACAATCCCTTACCGGATTTTCACGAGGTAGTGATGTCAAAGCTTTTGACAATACGATCCTCGCGTCATGGTTCCATCAGTTCAGCGGACGCACGCTGAATGACGCTCATGTGCAATGGAACTATTCCAACTTTGACGTGATTCCAAACAGCCCTGGCCAGGTAGGACTTGATATTCCCGGCTTCGGCAATCTGGGTACGCAAATCTTCCTGCCCAGCTTGACCATCATGCGGCGCTATGAATTTGCTGACAACGTCACGCTCATTCGCGGCAAGCACACCTTCAAGTTTGGTGGATCAGAACTGTATCGCGGGAACCATTCAGAGTCGCACACGTTTTTCCCCGGAAGATTTGTATTCGGCAATCTGCCTGGCGCTCTGCTGACTCCATGCTTCCTCGCCGCCACCCCGCCTTCCGCTGCGAATCCTGCCGGTGCGCCTAACCCATGCGGACTCGCGACGCCGGGCGCTGGCATCAACTCCATTCAATCAGTTTCACTTGGCTTGCCTCAGTTCTATCAACAGGGCTTCGGCAATCCGATTTACAACTATCCGCGCCCCTATACTTCAGGGTTTGTGCAGGACCAATGGCAGGTGTCTCCTAACCTCACCTTTAACATTGGTGTCCGTTACGAGCTTGATTCCCAATTTGGCCCGATCAATACAGATAAAAATAATTTCGCACCGCGCGCGTCCATTGCCTGGGATCCTTTCAAGGACCACAAGACGGTCGTTCGCGCCGGCTACGGAATCTTCTATTCACCCATCTATGGTCAGATTGACGATGTAGTCCAGACCCTCGGTTTGGTGAATGGTATCCGTCCCATCGCGCAGGTATTTGTGCCTCTCACAGCTTCGCCCGTAAGCTCGGCAACTATTTTCCAGACGTTATTTGCTCAGGGCGCCGTCCAGTGCTCCACACCTGCGGCAGGCAATGCAGCATGTATAACGCCGGCAAATCTATCGCAGTTCGGCATCAACGTTACCAACTCTGGCCCCATTACTCCTGGCTCAGCGCTCTTTAGCGCGCAGCCAGGTTACAGAAACCCATACTCGCAGCAGGCTGAGTTGGGCATTGAGCATGAAATTGCAAAAGGCTGGGCTGTATCTCTGAGCGGCATTTACGTTCATACAATCGGTCTTCCAGTTGCCATCGATACCAATGCAAACACGCTCGCGCCCTTCGTTAGTGTTCCGCTGGCCAATGGCAGCAATGCTACTTTCCGCAGCTGGGCTGCAACACCAACCGGCCCATGCTCTGGAACACCGAATCCTTGCTTCAACAATCCCTTGCTGCTGCAAAACAATGTTTATTCTTCAGTAGGCTCTGCTCTCTATGAAGGTGGCATCCTGGAAGTGAAGAAGCGCTTCAGTTCGCACTTCTCAATACTGGCGAACTACACCTACAGCAAGGCTTATGATGACACCACTGACTTCAACAGTGACTTTGGTCCGGTGGATAACACAAATCTGGCTGGCGAGCGTTCACTCTCTAGCTTTGACCAGCGGCATAAAGTTGTACTGGCCACCATTGCTGACACCGGCAACTTCGGCGGACGCATTTTCTCTGGCTTCCAGTTGGCGCCCATCTTCCGTTACAACAGCGGCCATCCTTTTGACCTGCTCGCTGGCGCGGACGTAAACGGCGATAATCATTCCACCAATGATCGTCCTATCGGCGCAGGGCGCAATACCGGTCTGGGTCCTGATTTCATTGACTTTGACATGCGCATTACACGTCGCTTCAAAATCGGAGAAAAGGCCAGCCTGCAGCTGCTAGCGGAAGGCTTCAACCTCTTCAACCGGACGAACTTTGCCAGCGTGAACAACGTGGTTGGCCCCAGCTTCGGTTTGCCTACTGCTCTAGGTGGCACTGGCGCTACCACGTTCAACGTATCAGGAAACAGCGCAGCGAACCCCAGCACTCCGCTTGGCTTCACTTCTGCATTCCCCATGCGCCAGTTGCAGTTGGGCGTACGCATTGGTTTCTAACTCTTAACCTGAATGACGGAGGCGGCCATATCGCCTCCGTCATTTTTCTTTTTGCGCACGAGCCGCTGATCCTTGGCGGTATTTCATTGATCTATTTTGCGCCTCGCATGCCCGTCGCCCCCCATACCCCGTCCAGTATCAGCCAGACCAGCCAGCCTCGCCAGATGTCCGGTGCTCAGGCCGTAATCGCCTCCTTGCTGCGGCACGGCATCACCGCGGGCTTTGGTATCCCCAGCATTCACAATATCCCGCTGTATGATGTGCTGCGCCAGACTCCAGAATTTCATCATTGGATCGTGCGCCATGAACAGGCTGCCGGCTTTGCCGCCGATGGCTTCCACCGGCGCAGTGGACGGATAGCTGTTGTATTCGCCTCCACCGGCCCGGGCAATCTTTTTACTCTTGTCCCTTTGCTGGAAAGCTTCCAGACCAATACGCCCGTGCTCTTGATCGGCACCAACGTCGCTTCATCGCTGCTGGCAAAAACCGGAGGCGCACTGCATGAAACTCCAGATCAACTGGAGATCATCCGTCCGCTCACCCGTTTTGCCCGGCGCGTGGCCAGCCCAGCCGAAATCACAACCGCCATCGACCAGGCTGTGGCGATGTTTCACAGCTCAATGCCCGGTCCGGCCTTCATTGAAATTCCGCACGATCTATTTCACGCGACCGTTGATCTCGCTTCCTCAGACGGCGAAGCGGCGCGCAAATCAGTACCAGCCGCTTTCCCCGGAGAAACAGAGAGTGCCAGCCGCCAGATCACTGAGAGCCGCAAGCCCGTAATTCTTGTTGGTGCAGGCGCGCGTCCCGCTGCTGCGGAAATTCTCCAACTGGCTGAGCTTGTTCAGTGTCCGGTCTTTACCACCACCAGCGGAAAGGGAATCTTTCCTGGTGATCATCCGCTTTCTCTCGGGTGTATTTCCCGCCTGGGGGCTGTGCAGGATGTTATTCTTGAAAGCGATTTGCTGCTTTCTTTCGGCGCGCGCCTCATTGAATTTGATACCGGCCGCTTCGCTCTGAAATTGCCGTCGCCGCACCTTCAAGTTGTCGCGGACCGCGCGTATCCCGGCGATAGAATTCCGTCCACGCTTGTCATCGGCGATATCGCTGCCATCGCTCAATCATTCGCCAAAAATATCTCAGGGCGCTCGGCATGGTGCAACATCGCTGAAATCAAGGCCCAGGAAGCAGAACGACTGGAAGCGTTAAATCAAGAGAGCTATGCCGCGCTCCAGCTGCTGCGTTCATC
>DASZMF010000467.1:0-5329 GCA_035552035.1 Candidatus Angelobacter sp. | reverse complement strand
GGAAGTTACCGCAGAGATAAAGAAGATCATAGATGGACTTGCCAACCGCCAACTGGATGCCACCCTTTTTACACCTGAAAGAGCGGCTTCCATGAATGATCAGTTGAAAGCAGATCTCCCAGAAGACATTCGCAGCCTGGGACCGATTCAGTCCGTGGACCTGCTGGAGCGAAAGAACGAATCAGAGAACAGGATTTACCGCTATCGAATCAGCTTCAGGAATATGCCGCTGTTTGTGCAATGCGTATTCAATAAGGATGGCAAGATCGCAAAATTTGCGGTGGGGGATTGATGGATAAACGTGCAGGCTTGTAAGAACCGGAAACCCACCACTGAGACACTGAGGCACGGAGAAAACCAATGGCAAACGCAGGAACCAAGCGGGAACAACTTTTATCCAGCTAACGATAAATAATCCGCCGCGTCTCATAATCACTATCTCTTAATTAATTCGTTTTAAATACAATCAAGAGAGAACGTTCAGGTGAAGCCATGAACAACATCGGTCAGGACATCCGTTATGCGTTGCGGGGCTTGCGCAAGTCTCCGGGCTTTGCTGCCATTGCCATCCTCACGCTCGCGCTGGGTATTGGCGCGAACATCGCGATTTTTACCGTGGTCAACGCCGTCTTCTTTCATCCCTTGCCTGTAAAAGATCCGGCGCGGCTGGTGGAAGTCTTTACGGTGGACCAGCGCAAGATTTTTGGCGCGTCCAACAGCTTCTCTCCCAGTTCCTATCCGAACAGTGAAGATATCCAAAGGCGGGCGCAGTCCTTTGACGGGATGGCGATCTGCCAGTTTGGCGGCGCGGCCGTCAGCATGACCGTGAATGGCCAGCCGAACCAGTATTTTGCCCAGCTCTGTTCAGGAAACTTCTTTGATGTTCTGGGAGTACAGGCGCAGCTTGGCCGGACGTTTCGCGCGGACGAGGATCGTGAAGCCGGCGCGGGGCCCGTGGCGGTGTTGAACTACGGATTCTGGGAGCGCACGCTGGGCGCGAATCCGCATGTGATTGGTGAAAGCGTTCTGATCAATGGCCAGGGATTCACCATTATTGGCGTCGCGCCCAAAGGCTTTCAGGGAACCACGGTGATTGGCGGGCCGGACATGTGGATTCCAATGTCAATGCATGACCAGATTATCAGCAGCTTTCTGAAAGTCTGGTTCAATGAGCGGCGCTTTCTGGGGTTTAGCTCGGTGGCCAGACTGAAACCGGGGGTGCGGAAGGAGCAGGCCAACGCCGAGTTACAGGCGATTGCCGCCGATCTGGAACAGGCATTTCCGCTGGCCAACAAAGGCCGCGGTTTTACCACGCAACCGCTGCTGGAATCGAGCGTGAACGCCAATCAGCGCGGGCAGTTCGAACTTGCCGGCGTAATGATGATGAGTGTTGTGGGAATTGTTCTGCTCATTGCATGTTTCAATATCGCCAACCTGTTGCTGGCGCGGGCCGCGGGGCGAAAGCGGGAGATTTCTATCCGCGTGGCGATTGGCGCATCGCGCAGCCGCATTATCACGCAGCTGCTTTCAGAGGCCATGGTGCTGGCGATTGCCGGAGGCACGCTAGGCCTGGCGCTGGCATTTGCCGGGCGCGATGTGATGTGGCGCTTCCGTCCGCCACAGCTTCCGGCTGACGGCATGGATCTTGCGCTGGACTGGCATGTGATGGCGTTTACTTTTCTCATCGCGATTGGGACAGGGCTGATTTTTGGCCTGGCGCCGGCGCTGCAAGCTTCGCGTCCAGACCTGGTTACGGAGTTAAAGGAGCGTGCCGGCGGCGATCTAAGCAAGAGACGCAACGGCAGTATTCGCGCGTGGGGATTCACTGTGCGCGACGTTCTGATTTCCTTGCAGGTGGCAGTGTGCCTGATTGCGCTGGTGATCGCGGGTCTGTTTCTTATCAGCCTGCGTAATGCCCACGAAATGGACCTGGGTTTTGACACCACGAATCTGGCCATGCTCTCGTTTGATGTGGGCGCGCTGAAATATGACAAAGCGCGTGCGCGCGAGTTTGAACGTCGCGCGCTGGAGGCGGTACAGAATACTCCGGGCGTACGCAGTGCGGCGCTTTCCAATACGATTCCCTTGTTCAATGGTGGATTCGGCAGAACGCTGTTTCGGGAAGGCCAGGAGACGAACAATGGGCAGGGCGGATCCATCACGCAGATTTCCTCCATCTCTGATGAGTACCTGAAGACCATGGGCATCCCCATGGTGCGCGGGCAGGGCTTTGATAGCAGCGTGCGGGAAGATAGCCCGCGCGTGGTTGTGATTAATGAAACTGCGGCGCGCCAGATATGGCCTAATGAAGATCCCATTGGAAAACGCTTCAAATTTTTCCGCGACACCGATTTTACGCAGGTGATCGGCGTGGTGCGTGACTCCAAGTACAACGCTCTGGGCGAACAGGGCCGGCCTTATACATACATGCCGCTGGTGCAGAGCCCAGATGCCTCTGTAACAATTTTCTTCAGGACGGTGGGCGATCCGCGCACGGTTTTGAGCACGGCGCGGATGCAGGTGCAGACCATGGACCGTAATCTGCCCATCACCAATGTGTGGCCGATTGGCGAGGTGATTTCGCAATCGCTCTGGGCGTCAACATTTGGCGCGAGCCTGTTGAGTGTGTTTGCCGTGATTGCCATGACTCTCTGCGCGGTGGGAATTTACGGCGTGGTGGGCTATTCCGTGGGGCAGCGCATACGTGAATTTGGCATCCGCCTGGCGCTGGGCGCGCAGCCCCAGGACGTGCTGCTGATGGTCCTGAAAAAGAGCGCGCTGATCATGGCCGCTGGAATTATTGCGGGATTGGTTGCGGCGTTTCTGCTGGCGCGGCTGATTGTAACTTTTCTGTATGGCGTCAACACCAATTCACCGCTGGCGTTTCTGGCCATGGCGCTGGTGCTGGCCGCGGTTGGCGTGTTTGCCAGCTATATTCCAGCGCGTCGCGCCGCCAGGGTTGATCCCATGGTGGCGCTGCGCTATGAATAACCGCTGATTGTTTAGCGATAAGTAATGCTCATCTGGTCAACGTAAACGCTGTAAGGCGCAGCGGCGCTGTTGCTATCCAGTTGGAATGCGTTGGTGAATTGATTGTTCGCGGCCCCGGAGAAAAACGCGTTGTGCGTAATGTTGACCGGCGTCCGCACGCCGTCAACGGTTAGAGCGTCGTGGATCACGGTGTGCGCCGTGGTGTCATTATGATATTCGGCCACAATGTGATGCCAGGTCCCGGGCGTAAAGCGTGTCAGCGCGATTCCCGTGGCGTTCCACTGGCTGGTGCCGTAGTCAAAAATGCGCCAGGTGTTGCTGGAATAAAGTGCCTGCCAGCTGAAGTTGTAAACATATCCGCCCAGAATTTGCTGGCACTCAAACTCAATCGCCTGCGGAAGATTTTGTGAGCCTTGTGGAATGTACAGGTCAAACGTATAGGTCAGCGCCGTCATGGGCGCAGTGACAGGCGTGTGCTGTTGGTAGAAGTATCCATTGGTGAAGGGAACCGATGCCGCGATGCTGAACTGCGTGGCCGATCCATCTTCACTGGGAGTGGCGATGCCCAGCGTGTCAGAGTAGCTGGCAACCGGACCCGTTGCGCCGTTATTACCGCAGGCGCCGCAGGTGAGCCATGGATTTTCCTCTACATGGGAAATAACCGTGCTGCCGGCGGCTGAAGGAGTTGGCGCAGGCGTGGGCGTTGGGCTGGGTGAAACTCCGGCTGTTGTTGTTGGCGGTGTAGTTGGTGGCGTGGTGGCGGAGGAGGTTGAAGCCATCTTTCCGCCGCAGGCTACTAGAGTAAACGTCAAGGCGACGATACATATACAAGATTGAACGATTCTCCTGGGTCGCATGGCGTCCCCTCCTGAAATCTGGTCTTTGGGGTAAGCGCGAAGGCTTACGTTGTTTCGCAGACGCAATGTACTAAGCAGCGGGTTATTTTGGATTACGTTGAAGACCTGAGACAGCAACTACCTTAGGGAGTGCACGTTGGTGCGAGTGACATGAACCTTAGTGCTCTGTTGATTTATGGGCAGCTGGCGAGACAGGGCAAACGGCACTTTTCGGGCGCGGAACAACTATTTTCTAATCGAAGGTAACTTGTTTATTCTCAATCGTTTTGCCAGAATTAAGGCTGATTTCATGGCGTCAGCCAGAGGGTGTTGACCAGGGTCTCTGGAGCTTTACCAGCGCAATCATAAAGTTTGGTTTTCAGTACGGGTAAACAGCGGATATCGGTGACAGGAACCCATGCTGCATAATGAGTGTTTACAAGGCTCACCAACTTCAAAGGGAGCAACCAGAGATTGACTTCCGGCAATCTGGGTTTGTCAAAAACCGAGGCATTTCTGCGCGTTGCCGCACTGGGCGTTGACTACCACGCTGCCAGCGGAGACACGGTGCATGCCCTGCGCAATGTGACGTTTGAAATTGGCGCGGCAGAGAGCCTGGGCGTGCTGGGTGAATCCGGCTCCGGCAAAAGTTCGCTGGCTCTGGCGTTGTTGCAACTGTTGCCCCGGAATGCACAGGTGGTCTCAGGCAGCGTTGAGTATCTTGGCCAGGGACTGACGGAATTTTCTCCAAATCAATTAAGCCCAAAACAATTGAGAGAGATGCGCGGCAGTGAAGTGTCACTGATATCGCAAGAGCCGGCGCTGGCTTTGAACCCTGTATTGCCACTGGGACGCCAACTTGCAGACGTGCTGCTGGCGCACAACAATTTGCCGCGTGACGAAGTCTCAGCGCGCTGCAACAAAATGCTGCGCGATGTTGGCTTTGAGGACTCAGAGCGCATTATGCGCGCATATCCACACCAGCTCAGCGGAGGCCAGCGCCAGCGTGTGGCTATTGCGCAGGCGCTTATCTGCAGGCCAAAACTGCTGATTGCAGACGAGCCATTGAGCGCACTGGATGCTGCCACGCAAGCGGAAATACTGGACCTGCTTCAGCGGTTAAAGCAAGAGATGGGCCTGGCCATGATGTTTATCACCCACAACGCCGGAGTGCTTTCCGCGCTGGCGGACAACATTCTGGTAATGCGCGATGGCGAAGTGGCAGCGCGCGGCAGCATGCATCAGCTGCAAAACAGCTCTGACGATTATGTGCAGAGCATCTTGTTTCCGGAAAAGAACCTGATCGCAGCGCCACATCAAACAGGGAAAGTAGATGGCAGCAGCCTACCGCTTTTGGAAGTCCGCAACATGGGCAAGCGTTTTGTTCAACAGCGTATGTTGTCACGCAAAAAGTTCGTGGTGCAGTCACTGGCAGAAATTGATCTTGAATTGAGAGAAGGTTCGACGATGGCTGTGCTGTGGCGCTCCGGGTCAGGCAAGTC
>DASZMF010000466.1:0-1726 GCA_035552035.1 Candidatus Angelobacter sp. | reverse complement strand
AGTGGCGCGAAGAGAACAAGCGCAACAAGCGTTTTTACCGGCTCTCGGCCCAGGGCGAACGGATCCTGGGGCAGCTGCTGGACGAGTGGCAGACCATCAACGCGTCACTCGACAAAATTTTGCAGGAGGCATAAACCCATGGAACTTCTTGACCGCTATTTACAGGCCGTACGCTTCTGGCTGCCACGGACGCAGCAGAATGACATGATCGCCGAGCTGGGTGATGATTTGCGCTCACAGATTGAAGACCGTGAGTCTGCGCTGTGCCGTCCGCTCAATGAGGACGAACTCGTGGCGCTGCTGCAGCAGACTGGACACCCGATGCGCGTGGCGGTGCGCTACCAACCGCAGCAGTCGCTCATTGGTCCCACGCTTTTCCCGATCTACAAATTTGTCTTGAAGATCGTTAGCGTGGCGTATCTTGTGCCCTGGCTTCTGGTCTGGATTGGGGTCGCCATCTTCGTTCCGCGGCATCACGCGGACACCCCATTGCTCGCCGCTCTTTCTGGCTGGGCCGCCATGTGGAGCAATATATTCTTCATCTTTGGGCTGATCACATTGATTTTTGCGGTGCTCGAAAGAGTGCAGGCCCAGATACCCGCTTTGCACACATGGGACCCGCGCAAGCTACCGCGCGTGGTCCAGCGCAAGCAGCGGGTATCGCGCGTGGAATCCATTTTTGGGCTGGTCTTCAGCATCCTCTATGTCATCTGGTGGCTGAGCCTGCCGCGCTACGGCATTGTAGTTTTTGGCGCAGTCTCACCCTCTTTTTCAGTGAACCCTGCGCTCCGTGCTTACTATCTGCCGATGCTGATACCCACCCTGCTCTTGATCGTGCAGCAGTGCGTTAACCTTTTTCGCCCGCAATGGACATGGCTGCGCGCATTTTCCATGGTGGTTGCCGATGCAATCTCACTGGGAATTGTGGTGGCTGTGGCCAGGATTTATCCGTTCGTGACTTTTGCCACGACCGGAAAGAATGCCGCGCACCAGGCACACATAAACTTGATTCTGAACCAGGTAATTCAATGGAGCGCGATCAGCATAGCCATTGGCATCGGCATTGCCCTGGCAGTCCATGCGTTCAAGGCAGTACAGGAAATCCGCCGGATGATGAAAGACCGGCAGCGCCCCGCAATCCTGCCAGTTTCACAGTTGCTGTAAATCAAGGTTCATTTATGTGCGTGATTTTTATTACAAACTGCGACGCTCTTGAGGAAGAAATCTATTTCTTTACCTTCGCAGGAAAATGAACTTTCACGCACATCCTGCAAAGGCTGCCACAGGGCTTTCCATGCACTGCTGGGAAGGGCGAGCAATGCAAAGCCTGTGAAGCCAAAAATACACCATAGCAAGGCCACCATTATTTTTGCTGCGTGGCTTGATAGTGCTCAATCATGTTGCGGATGTCCACGGCGTCTCGCTTGCTGTGGCCATGGCTCAGAATAGGGTTGCTGCCGCCGCTGGAATCTATGCGGATGTTCGACCAGAAAACTCCCGTAGCAATCTGCACGGACGCCACCTTGGAGATGGGAATACTCTCTTCTGACCGGCCAAAGAACCGTGGCTTGATGCGCAGCACGCGCTCCGGCCCCACTTCAATCTGGGTGGGAAAGAAAAAGTTACCGTGAGTGAAGCGGCTGGCTTTAAATAGTCTGGTGGCGTTGGCAGCAAGGGGCGCGGTGGACATGAAACTATTCTACGCTGTTGCGGTTAATGCGCTTTG
>DASZMF010000465.1:0-2826 GCA_035552035.1 Candidatus Angelobacter sp. | reverse complement strand
ATGTGGGGCAAGTTTGTTTACAAGCAAATTGATCCGCCGAAAAAGCTCGTTCTTGTCGTTTCATTCTCTGACGCGCAAGGCGGCACCACGCGCCATCCCATGAGCGCTACGTGGCCGCTTGAAGTGCTCAACACCATGACACTCGCCGATGAAAGCGGAAAGACAAAGATGACGCTGCACGGTATTCCCATCAACGCGACGCCCGAAGAGCACCAGACCTTTAAAGCTGGACACAGCTCCATGCAGCAGGGCTTTGCCGGAACCATGAATCAACTCGCTGAGTACCTGGCGAAAGTGCAAACGCAGAAAGCGTAGAAAGGAACGGGATATTTATGGCTGAAAGAAATATTCAACCTGTTGGCGAATCCACACTGAACGAAATCGTAGTCACGCGTGTCTTTGATGCGCCTCGTGAACTCGTATGGAAGGCATGGACCGACCCAGAGCGGATGAAGCTCTGGTGGGGGCCGGCAGTCTTCACTGCGCCGGTCTGCAAGATCGACCTGCGCGTCGGCGGCAAATATCTTTTCTGTATGCGTTCGCCGCAAGGGCAGGATTACTGGAACACCGGCGTCTATCGCGAGATTGTTCCGCCTTCACGCCTGGTTTACATAGACAACTTTGCCGACGAGCAAGGCAACATTGTCCCCGCATCGCATTATGGATTGCCGGATGACTGGCCGGCGCAAATTATGGTGACCGTAACCTTGGAAGAAGAGAATGGCAAAACAAAAATGACGGTGCGTCAGCAGGGAGTTCCGTCAGGAATGATGAGCGAGATGACCAGCCAGGGCTGGAACGGATCGTTCGACAAACTTGCGGCTTCACTCAAAGCCTGATGATGTGATCCTGATGGCGATTCATTTCGGTAGTGCAGAAATGCTGGTTGACGCTTCTGCACTACCGGAATGTTTTTTTCGAATGCGCGATTTGCGCAAACGACCGGCTCTAAAAGAATCAGGCCGATTTTCTGGTGACGGTTGGAAAGTCAATGATCTTGCCGCGTAGTTCCGCGGGAGTCCAGTGCGGTTTCGGCGGATGAAAAGTTGCCGGAACGTGGAATTCAATCAATTTCGCCATAACAACCTCCTTGCCGGAACCGAGGGGAATCGCGCCATTTTAGAGCCAACGCAAAGCGCCTGATTCAGGACCAAATGTGCACGTCAGCCGCGTTCAATCTGCTTGTCTTTCAAAGCAACTGCGTGTCACTTACAGAAACCCTGAACGCAGAAAAGAGTTGTTACATCGCTGCCGTGATCGCTTCAACTCACTGAGAGCAGAGCGCTTTTAGGTGCAAACGCATCTGATATTTTCTAATGGTTTGAGTTAACCTTAGTACCACTGTTTGAGTACACAAGGTTGGAGAGAGAAAACGTAAATGAAAATTGCCGCATTGATCGCACGCATTCTACTGGGCCTGATGTTTTTTGTATTCGGATTAAACGGCTTCCTGCACTTTATTCCCATGGGCCCCATGCCCACCGGCGTGGCAGGTGAGTTCACAGGCGCACTCATCGCGTCGCATTACATGTACGTTGTGGCTGCGCTTCAATTGGTAGGCGGCGTGCTGCTGCTGGCTGGACGCTACGTGCCACTTGGGCTCACGATTCTTGGCCCGGTGATTGTGAACATCCTTTTGTTCCACCTGCTCATGGCGCCAAAGGGATTGCCCACCGCGCTTCTGGTAGCAGTTCTGTGGGGAATTGTCGCGTTCCGCAACAAGCAATATTTTGCCGGCTTGTTTGTGCAGAAGACCGCGTAGCTTCCCAGCGCTAAAACAAATCTGGCTGTCGCCCAAACTTGATGCCGAAGTGGTCATAGGCCATGCGCGTGGCCACTCGGCCGCGCGGCGTGCGGTCAAGAAATCCAATCTGAATCAGGAATGGCTCGTAGATCTCTTCCAGCGCGTCCTGGTCTTCCGCCAACGCCGCAGCCAGAGTGCTCAGGCCCACGGGCCCGCCATTATATTTCTGGATAATCGTCAGCAACAGCCGGCGGTCCACTTCATCAAAGCCGTGCTTGTCCACTTCCAGCATTTCCAGCGCGGCCTGCGCGGTGGTCTTGTCCACGCGGCCTTGTCCGCGCACCTGGGCAAAATCACGCACACGGCGCAGCAGGCGGTTGGCAATGCGAGGTGTCCCGCGTGCGCGGCTCGCCAACTCGGCGGCGCCATCGGAATCAATGGACACACCCAGAATTTCCGCCGAGCGCTCCACAATATATTTGAGTTCTTCCGTGGTGTAGAACTCCAGCCGCAGCAGAATGCCAAAGCGTGAGCGCAACGGCGCGGAGAGCAGTCCAGCGCGCGTGGTGGCGGCCACAAAAGTAAACGGACTCACGTCAATGGTGTGCGTCCGCGCGGAAGGGCCCTGGCCAATGATGATGTCCAGCTTGTAATCTTCCAGCGCCGAATACAGTATCTCTTCCAGCGCAGGCTGCAAGCGGTGGACTTCATCCAGAAATAAAACCTGGCGGTCATGCAGATTCGTAAGGATGGCCGTAAGATCGCCCTTGATCTGTATCGCCGGGCCGGCGCTTTGCTGGTAAGCCACGCCCATTTCGTTGGCGATAATCGTCGCCAACGTCGTCTTGCCCAACCCGGGAGGCCCGTACAGCAGAACGTGGTCCAGCGCTTCGCCGCGCGACTTGGCGGCTTCCACGGCAACAGCCAGATTCTCTTTCACCTTTTTCTGGCCAATGAATTCGCGCAAATAGCGTGGCCGCAGCTTCAGTTCATCAGAAACGTCTTCTTCCACCTGCACGGCGGAGACGAGTCGGTCTTTGTCGATCGGGTTATGCTCAGCGGCAGACACTATTGGCGATGGT
>DASZMF010000464.1:0-6026 GCA_035552035.1 Candidatus Angelobacter sp. | reverse complement strand
CAGAGCCCTGCTGTGGTCCAAGCTTGTTCTTGGTAGCGTGCTTACGCATGCCAAGGGCGCAAACACGCAGAGGGCGATTGCTCATCGCCCTCTGGAGTCTTTCGAATCTTTGGTTTTACAGTTGCCTTGATCAGTTGCTGCCGGAAGGCGGTGGTTTGAGCGAGTGCAGGAAGACCACGAAATCCGGGTCTTTGCGCAGGCTGGCAAACTCATTGTCGCGCAGGGCGCTACGCGTGGGATAGCCTTCTTCATTGGCTTTGCTCAGGTAGAAGCGGCAGTGTTGTTCGTCGCCGTGCTGGCCGTACATCTGGGCCATGACATAGTGAAAGTGTCCAAGATCGTTGGCTCCTACCAGCCTGATGGAGATGGCAGCCGAGGCAGATTGCCGTTGAAAAATGTCTGGGTCAATTTCAATGGCACGCTGATATTCCCTGGCGGCACGGTCAAAATCCTTCAGAGAGAAATAGGCCCCGCCCAGATTGCTGTGAAAGCTGGCACTGTCATCATTCAGCTTGATGGCCCGCTTATATTCCCGGATGGCTGCGCCGTATCGGCGCGAGTTGTAATAGAGCGCGCCCAGGTTGTTATAAGCCTCTGGATAATCTTTGTTTTGCTTGATGGCGTGGAGAAATTCTCTTTTTGCTTCAACGTCTCGCCGTAGCTGCAAAAGGCACATGCCGATTTTGTTGTGCAGCACGGGATTATCTGACTGCTTGAGGGCGGCGCGGTAATAGTCAATGGAATCCAGATAGGCTTTTTGCGACCGCAGTTCGTCACCCTTGGATTCAAGCTCTGGCAGAGTGGCGTCTTCTGGTGGTGGTGGAACGCGTACCTGCGCGGGAAGGTCAGCAGCGGCGGGCTCCTGCGCGCACGCGGGCATAGCTAAAACCAGAAATGCGATAAGCGGCAAGAAGAGGCTGACACGGCTTGGCTTTAAACGGCCCAAATTCAAGTGACCCAATTTTAAGCGGCCAAATTTCAAGGAACCCAAATTCAAATAACCTAAATTCAAGTAACCCATTGTGAAGCCTCCCTCAGGCGACCGATCCCTTAATGGGGGCTGGGAGTAGCCGCAGGCTTGGTGTCTTTATTATCGTCCTTATTGTCGTCTTTGGAACCACCAAAAATCTTGCCCCAGAAGCCTTTTTTCTTCTTGTCCTGATCCTGATTCTGGTTCTGGCCCTGAGCAGAGTTTTGGGGTACCTGGGACGACTGGCCCGGACTGGGCACAGCACTGCCATTACCTATACCAGTATTAGACGCGGGAGGGGTAGGAGTCGTTTTAGGTTCTATGCCAAATATTCTCTGAAAAACGTTGCCGCTGTGGCCAGCCTGCTCACAGGTTTGCGTGGGCTGCGTACCATCGATAAATGCTGTGGTGTAATCATCCGGGCAGGCAGGCGTGGCGATGTCATTGGTAGCGCGATCCAGCGTCAATTCGATCACGCCCTGGGGCGGAGTGAATGATTTTGTATCTGAATAGTTCGGCAGGTCGACGGCCCGCTTCATAAACTCTGTCCAGATAGGCAGGGCAATAGAAGCGCCGCTCAGGTGAATGTCACTATAGTCGTCATATCCCACCCATACGATGCAGAGCAGGTTGGAGGTATAGCCGGCAAACCATCCGTCATGCGAGCTGCCAGTCTTTCCCGCAGCGGGCGCCACAAACTTGCGCGCGCGCACGCCGCCTGGGCCAGCGGCTGTACCGTTATTGATAACGCCCTGCATCATGTCCGTCATCACGTAAGCAACGCGGGGATCGAGCACCTGGCTTTTCTGCGGCTGAAAATTATCGACCACGTCACCGCCGGCGTCGCGCACGGAGCGAACCATGATGGGCGTAATGCGCTGCCCGTTATTGGTGAAAACGGTATAGGCCGATGCCATTTCCATGGGCGTAGCGTCATACGATCCCAGAGCCATGGCAGGAGTAGCGCGAACTGATAAAATTCCGGCGCTCTTAGCGAGACTTGCTACCTTGTCATAACCGACCATCTCAGCGACTTTGACGGTGGCGTTGTTCAGCGAGTGGGCCAGGGCAAACTGGGCTGTTACTTGTCCGTGATATTCCTCTTTGTAATTGCGCGGCGTGTAAACGTCATCGCCGTTGATGAAGGCTGTGGGTGAGTCATCCACCAGACTGGCAGGCGTGAAGATGGGTTGCTCATTGGTGACGGCATTGTTGATTGCTGTGGCGTAAACAAATGGCTTAAAGATGGAGCCGGTAGGCCGCTTGGCTACGGCGTGATTTAACTGGCTGAAACCGTAGTTACGTCCGCCGACCAGAGCGAGAACTTCTCCGGTGTGCGGATCAAGCGCGACGAGCGCGACCTGCGGAACTGGTCCCGGCACAACCTTGGTTTCAAACTTGTTCTTGCCGACTTTTACTTTCTTGGTGCGCAGCTTGTTGACCTGAGCGTCAACCTCTTTCAGCCCGAGATCAACGGCCTGCGCGGCGGCCTGCTGCAATGCAGGGTCCAGCGTAGTGTAAATACGATAGCCATCTGAACTTAGATCTTCGTCACCATATTTGCTGATCAGCTGTTCGCGGATGAGATCCACGAAGTAGGGCGCGTCACTGGCTTCCACGTTTTGTGGAGCGAGTTTGAGCGGCGTGGCTTTTGCGGTGTCCGCCTGGGCGCGAGTGATGGAGCCGGTATCGACCATGGCTTCAAGGACAAGATTGCGCCGCTCTTGCGCGCGCTCTGGATGGCGATACGGCGAAAGATAGCTTGGGCGCTGCACCAAGCCGGCAAGCATGGCAGCTTCTGGCAGTGTGATGTCTTTTAGATCTTTGCTGAAATATGCCTGCGCAGCCTCGCCAAAACCAGTGATGGTGAATGAGCCGCGTTGGCCCATGTCAACCTGGTTGGCGTAAAGCTCAAAAATCTGCTTCTTGGAAAAACGCTGCTCAAGCTCAATGGAGATGAGAATCTCAGTCAGCTTGCGCTTCAGCTTTTTTTCCGGTGAAAGAAAAAAGCCGCGCGCTACCTGCATGGTGATGGTCGATCCGCCCTGGCGATTGCCACCCTGGCGCAGGTCGATCCAGCCAGCTTGTACCAGCCGATAATAATTTACGCCACTATGGTGGAAGAATCGGCGGTCTTCAATGGAGGTGACGGCATCGACCATGATTTTTGGGATGTCGTCATATTTGACCAGACGCCGCTTGGAGCGCGCCTGGCTGTCAAACAATCCGGTGACAAGTTGCGGCTCAATTTCGTACGCAGTGAGGTTGTCGCCACCATCGCCGAGAGAGGCAATTTTATCGACGCGGCCGTCTTTGATCCGGACCACAGCGCCTTCAGCGTTGTAATACGACTCTTCGCCGGGCTTAACCTCAACCGCGTCTTTCATGACTTTATAGACGCCGAATTTTGATTTGCCCTGCTCGCCAACTTCGGTGTATCCGGCATGGCGCAGATAGTTGGCTATCTCGCGCGGATCAGCTTTCTGCCCGATACGGATGCTGCGCGGCTGAGCGTAAATCTTGGCAGAGTTGGTGAAAATGGGGCCGTAAAAGCGCTTCTCAACAATCTTCTGGTACTTGATGTAATAGAAAGAGAAGACGCCAAACAGCACGATGCAAAGAATAAGGAAAGCAGCTAAACCTGCACGGAAAAAAGGGTTTTGCAGGCTGCCACGAAGACCTTTGACGCGAGGGATTTTAATTTTTATGGCCATGTTTAAAAATAGGCGGAGAACACCATCTATTTCTCTCAACGCATGGGCGGGCCAGAGCGTACCTGCGCTGGTGCTGAGAAGATCAAAAATTCTTCTTTTATTATATACGTTTATTCAACGAGGCCGCAGTGAAGTCAAGATCAACGGGATGAACGACCATCTCCACGTGGATCCGATACTTCACGGTGATGCCAAGCCCATCTTGCGAGCGAGTAACCACGACCTGATCTTCGCGAAGCGGAATATCTTCCGTCTCAGCTTTTTTTACCACGCTTTTGCGGATTTCCTCGTCGGTGGACTGGGTATAGCTGTTCTTGCGCGCGATGTCATCCAGCGCATCCTGCAGCTGGTAATTATTGAAATACGGAGGAATCAGATTCCAGGCAGCATAGAAAATGCCCACAACAATTAAGATTCCGATTAAGCCTTTTAGTTTTCCCATAGAACGACCCGCAAATCTCCTTCAGGACTGCACCAATTGCTTAAATGTGGTGTCAATGCCGGGGATGTTAGCATCCTCCGATTTGCGTGTCGAGCGGGAAACCACCTCGACTTTCCCTTCGGTAACTTTTTTGCCAACATTGACTCTATAAGGTATTCCTATTAGATCTGCATCTTTAAATTTGACGCCTGCGCGCTCATCCCGATCATCCATTAGCACGCTAAAGCCTGCATTTTCAAGCTTTTGCCCAATCTCCTCGGACGCCCCCATCAACGCCGCATCCTTCACATTGGTGGGTGTAATTACCACTTCAAACGGTGCAATCTGCCGTGGCAGCCAGAAGCCGTCAGCATCGTTGTTCTGCTCAATGGCGGCGGTCAGAATCCGTTCTACGCCGATGCCATAACAGCCCATGATCGGCGTGACTTCTTTGCCGTCTTTATCCAGCACGCTCGCGCCCATGGACTTCGTATATTTGTTTCCCAGCTTGAAGATGTGTCCAATTTCCATGGCTCGGCCCACGATCATCGGCTCGCCACAGTTCGGACACCCTTCCCCAGCCGCCACATTCCTCAGGTCCACCCATTCCGTGGGATAGAAATCCTTGAGCGGCGTGACATTCTTCAGATGGTAATTTTCTTTGTTCGCGCCCGTCACCAGATTTTTGCGACCACGTAACGTGTTATCCGCCAGCATCAGCGGCAGCGCCTCCAGGATAATCGCCTGCGTCACGCTTCCAATCTGCGACCCATGGGCCAACGCCGGCACCTTCACCGGTCCCAGGTATCCCGCGGGCGACATAAATGTCCGCTGGATTTCTTCTTCATGCATCGGCCTGAACTCTTTGCCGTCCAGCGCCGCCGTGAGCTTGGCTTCATTCAGCGTGTGATCGCCTCGCAGCAACACAATCACCGGACGCGTCCGCACCTGCCCCGGATTCTTCTTGTCCGGCTCAATCTGCATCAGCGCCAGCGTCTTGATCTTCTGCGTTGGCGAGACGCCCAGAAATTTCGCGACCTCTTCAATCGTCTTCATGCCAGGCGTGTGTACCAACTCCGGCGCCGCGTCACCCGGCAGGTCTTCCACCGCGCCCAGCTTTGACGACGCCTTCTCCAGATTCGCCGCATAACCGCATTTCACGCAGCTCGCAACCATGTCTTCGCCCGCATCCGTCATCGACATAAACTCATGCGACATCGACCCGCCCATCGACCCCGAGTCCGCCTCCACCACCGCATACTGCAGCCCGCAACGGTCAAAGATTCGACGATACGCCTCATAGTGCTTCTGGTAGCTCACATCCAGCCCAGCCTGGTCGATGTCAAACGAGTATGAGTCTTTCATCGTGAACTGGCGCACGCGTATCAACCCGGACTTCGGCCGCGGCTCATCTCTAAATTTGTTCTGTATCTGATACCAGATCTGCGGCAGCTGCTTGTAACTGCGCAGCTCTTTCCGCGCGATATCCGTCATCACCTCTTCATGCGTCATGCCCAGGCACAGGTCAGCGCCCTGGCGATCCTTCAGGCGAAACATGTTCTCGCCCATCACCTGCCAGCGCCCGCTCTGCTCCCACAACTCGCGCGGATGAATCGCCGGCAGCAAAAACTCCTGCCCAATCTTGTCCATTTCCTCGCGGATCACGCCAGTAATCTTCTGTATCGACCGCTGCCCCATGAACAGATACGAGTAAATCCCGGCGCCCAACTGCCGTATATACCCCGAGCGAACCAGAAACTTGTGACTGGCGACCTCAGCGTCCGCCGGGGCCTCGCGTAGCGTAGGAATAAAAAGTTGTGACCAACGATGCATGGTGTTTTTGTGAACCTCAATCTGCAATGAAGAGAATATTCATTGTAACAAGGAGAGACATTCACCGCAGAGGACGCGAAGGGCGCAG
>DASZMF010000463.1:0-4735 GCA_035552035.1 Candidatus Angelobacter sp. | reverse complement strand
CTGGCGTGGCCCTTCCAGCCACATTCGCGGCCGGTGTACAGCCGATTCCGACGGGCACAGAAGTCACGATTGCCGCCACGATCAACGCCCAATATGCCAGCTACCAGAAGATAACCGGTACCGGGCAGGCAATCTCTTCTTTTCCAGAGCAATTCAAGCTGCCGACCACGACCTCATTCACATTGACGCAGGCCAGCTGTACAGTGATCGGAACACCGGCAGGTAGCTGGAGCTGCACGCATCTCCCAGCCACCCCAACGCAATTTACTTACGTTTACAACTATTCCACCACCGTCCAGGGGCAGTCTTTGGGAACCCAGAACGCCACAGTGATGGATCGGGGACAGATCACCCTGGTCGCGAATGTTGTAAATGCCAGTTCAACTACCAGCTTTGCTGCGTGGGGCATGTTCATTGATAGCTCAACAGTCTGTGACGGTTCCACTCTTGTGGCGGGCACGCTTACAGGCCCGGTTTTCACGAACGGATCCTGGAATTTTGGCACTGGCAAATATACGTTCACAGGCGCTGTGGGTAGTGCGGGGGCCAAAGCCGGCTATCAGGGTTCCAGCTGCCAGCAGGTTGCAGGGAGTTCAGGCAACGGCATATCGCCCACGTTCCAGCAGGGATTTAGCCTGGGGCAGCCGGCCGTTCCTTTGCCAACGAATGACTTCAACCAGCAGCGCGCTGTTCTTGACGGCAAGGGCACCGCAGGGCAGCCCTCACAGAGTGACTTGCACAACGCATTGCGCGATGGCAATGGCGTATCTTATCCCAGTTCTGGTACGCCCGCGACCGGCGTATTTCTACCTTACTCGGTGGATAGCAACGGCAAGAATCCCACATTCAACGGCGGAGGCATCACGATCCAGGGCGATGCCGCCGTGGTTCTTGCGCCCAGCGGGGCGGCGGGACAGATCTATACCATCACGCAAGGCAGCACGACGACTACAATCACGATTGATCCTTCAGCCAAGACCACGCTGATTTCCATCAACGGCAAAGCACCGCTCACGATTTCCGGAGTGCCACAACAATACGATCCGGCTACGGGCGGAGTTATGGGCTATGACACTATGCTCTATGACAGTGGAAGCATTACGTCGCTGAGCGGCCCAGGACAGGGCAAAGCCGCCATCAACGATGGCACGGCGCTCACTATTACCGCAGCCAACAACGTAACCATTACGGGAGACGTGCTCTATAAATCGGAGCCGGTCACCCTCACGGCCAGCGGCACCACAGCCGCTGACACACTGATTGCGGGAAATAATCACGGACAGGCCCTTGGCATATTCACGGCCAAAGGCGATATCCAATTGAGTAATACTCAATCCAACGGCAACCTGGAAATTGACGCCTCGCTGGCCACAATTTCGCAGGGCGGAACAGGTGGCCTGGTCAATACCGGAAACGCAATCAATACTCTCGTAATTGTGGGCGGACGAATCCAGAATGCGCTCAAGAACATCAATGCGACCACGCGCAACGTGCTGTTTGACGTGCGTTATGCAAACGGCACTTTTTCTCCGCCATGGTTTCCATCCACTTCGTTGACCCTGGGAGGACTCAAGTCCGCCAATATGAACGCACCCATTGTTCAGCGTTTGCAATGGCAGAACAAGACGGTTTACTACTGAGTTTGTGCCACCAAGGCATCCAGGGCGGCCCGCAAAGTGGCCGCCCTGGTTTTTGATACTGCTTGTAAATCGCCTAGAAAGAGACGCTCCGCGCAGCTTTGGGTTTGATCTGGACCATCACGGTCGCCACCAGCACTGCGGCAATGCCCACTACCTGCAACGGACGCAGGGTCTCCTGCACAAAAATTACCGCAAATAAAATAGCGAACACCTGCTCCAAACAACTGGTAATCACAGCGCGCGTGGGATCAAGGTATTTCAATCCGTTCAGATAAAACATATAGGGCATGAGCATGGAGAAGAAGGCGAAAGCCACAAAGAATTCCCACTGCGCATGGCTAAAATGCTGCGCCAGCAGCCGCCAGGGCGGACTTACGATCTGCCACATGATGGCCGCACTCAGCAACACATAAAACATCACGCTCAAAGGATGGTTCCGCGTCACCAGGCCCTGGGCGGCAATATTATAAAAAGCAAAGCTAAAGGAGGCCAGCAGAGCCGCGCCTACGCCTATCGCATTGAATTGAACATCGGAATAGAACAGCCCGATAGCCAGCGCAGTGCCCATCATCGCCACCAGCGCCGCAGCGCCTTTCTGCAAGGTGGCTGCTTCCCTGCCGCGCCCCACCATATAAAGCAGCACCCAGATGGGCGCAATGTATTGGACTGTGATGGCCAGCGACACGGTGGATTTCTGGACGGCCAGATAATAGAAGTAATTTGAACTGGCCACACCCAGCGTGCCGACCAGAGCGCAAAGCGCCAGGTCCGGGCGATTGATTTTGAAGATGCTGCGGCCAAAGCGCAGCCCTAGCAGTGGGCCAAGCAATAGAACGGTAAAGCTGGTGCGGAGCTGTGTAAGCACTACAGGAGAAACAGAGGTGTGGCCGCTGAAAAAACCTCCGTTAAAAATCTTCTTGCCCAGCGTAACGGCACCGCCCCAGCACAACGTAGCCATGGCAATAAAGAAATAGCCCCGCCACGGATGCTTCATTTCCGGAGCGGAGCTAAGGGCTTGTTCGGCCGCGGGACGGCTACTCGGCAAGCATCTGGTCCAGTTTTTCAGGGTCGAAACCGATCATTACTTTTTCACCCACAATAATGGTTGGAGTGGAGCGGCTCTTGTAAGTCCGCACCAGCTCAAAAACCGCCTGCTGGTCTGAACTTACATCTTTCACTTCAAATTCGATACCTTTCTCCGAAAGGTAATTCTCAGCCCATGAGCATGGCGGTCAACCAGGCTGGCTGTAAACCACAACCTTCTTTTGTGACATGAAAAAGCTCCTTTTTTGCTGTTGAGATTAGATTCTTTCCACACCAGAATTGCTTCACTTATTTTGCCGCCAAACCCGCGATTTATGTGGCTTCCGAAAGGTGTAGCTCTGTCGTAATCCGGGCCGTGGATTTCAGCATGGCGGAAACCGAACAGTATTTCCCTTCAGAAAGCTGGATCGCATCTTCAGCGGCCTTGCGCGACACCTTGCCGGAGATTGTGTAAATCAGTTTGATCGACGTATAGACCGTGGGCGGCTCCTTGGCACGCTCCGCTTCCGCTTTGACGTGAACTCCGGAAAACGGCTCGCGCTTCTTGCGCAGAATACTTACCACGTCCGTTGCCGTGCAAACACATAAGCCAATCAACACCAGTTCCATGGGACCTGCCGCGGTGTTGCGCTCGCGATCTGAATCAATCACGATTGCATGGCCACTGCTGGCATTGCCAACAAACCGTTCGCCATCTGTCCAGGCTATCTGCGCTTCTACCATTGGGGCCTCCTGATAAACACGCGCGCAAAAAACTCTATCATAAGAGTCTTAAGACGACGGAATGGTTTCAGGAATTCACTGGTTTCAAGAATTCTTCACAGGTTTCACTAACTCAAAGATTTCAAGAATTTACAGGAGCCGTCTTGCGCGCAACGGCGACCAGCCTCTGGGCCTCAAGTCCATATGGAATGCCCTGCAAACTGCCGAATAACTGCACATGCTTGAATCCTGCAGCCAGCAAACGTTCTTTAAGTTCGCGTCCGGAATAAATCGTGTGCTCAAAAGTGAATTCTTTGGCATGGCCATCTTTCAGCAGTGTCCATCGATTAGAGACACGCGTCCAGTCATCGCGCACCTGCGTGCGATGGACAATCCATGAGCCGTCGGCCAGATCGGTTGCCATGGAGCTTTGCCAGACGCGTGCCAGATACTCCTTGCCCAGGGTTTCAATAATCAATACACCGTTGTCTTTGAGGCTTTGATGGATATTGCGCAGCACGTGCAAGTCTTCATCAGGATCTTTGAAATATCCGAACGAGGTAAACATACTGCAGACAAGATCAAAGCTTGCAGGACGGAGAAAGTCACGCATGTCCTGCTGCACCCATTCAATGGCGGCACCAACTTCTGCAGCGCTCTGGCGTGCTTTTTCCAGCAGGAATGTTGATTTATCCACGCCCGTAACTTTGAAGCCTGCTTTGGTGAACTCCAGGGAATGCCGACCCGGCCCGCAGCAAAGATCGAGCACGCTGCCACCAGTGCATTTAGTGAGCGCCAGGATGCGGGCTACTTCGTCAGGAGCGGCGGCAAACCGCTCCGCGGAAAACATATAGCCATAGAACGTGCGCCAGAAGTCCTCATTTTCAAACCATTCCATATTCAAGTTTAACCTGAAGCTTGAAAGTTTTAACCCGATCTGGCCGGATAACTGAATGCCGATTGCCGCGTCTCATGTTCAAGCCCGGGAGACTTTAAACGAGAGATTTGACCCAGTAGGTTTCAGCCAGACGCGGGCCCTGCCAAAAAAATAATGGAACGATTTCTCCAATTCGAGCAATGGATTACAGGAGCGCAGAGAGCAAAGCAGAGAGCCATGGAAGAATCGTCTCCGGCAGACCCAATAGATCATGAGCTGCTCAGGCAGCTCGCCAAGGGAAATGAGACGGCCTTCAGCGCGCTGTATGAGCGCTATCAGGGCCCGCTCTACCGGTTTGCCTGGCACATGAGCGGCAACAGCGCCACGGCGGAAGAAGTAACGCAGGAAGTATTCATGCTACTGATTGGAAGTCCCAAAGGATACGACGCGGCCAAAGGAACATTCGGCGGGT
>DASZMF010000462.1:0-2000 GCA_035552035.1 Candidatus Angelobacter sp. | reverse complement strand
CGAATGGCTGCCTGCAAGCCGGCCTTCGCGTCTTCGAGTAACTTCTCAAAAGAGACCGGCGCAATGCTTTGATTGGTTCTCCGCAGGCGGACCATTTGCAAAAGGCCATTGATCAGGTCTGTCATGCGCCGGGAAGCAGTGACGATGTAGCCGATGAATTCGTCCGCGTCCTCCCCCAGGCTGCCTTGGTAGCGGGTCGCCAAGAGTTGCGAAAAGCTGGTAATGGTCCGCAAAGGCTCCTGCAGATCATGGCTGGCGACGTAGGCGAATTGCTGTAATTCTTCGTTCATCTCGCGGAGCTCGCGAGTGCGCTCTTCAATGTGCTTCTGCAGGCCAGCATTGGTTTTTTCAAGCTGTTCGCGCGCATCGTCGCGGGCGTACAGATAGGACAAGAGCGCGTGGTACAGCCAGACCATCACCGCGATCATGACCAGTGTGCCGGTGGAAAAGAACACGAAAGTCCAGCGATTGAGATTCCGTTGATGGCGAAGATAATTATCTTCTTCCCGGCTCACGTCTTCCAGCAGGTGATTGACACCGATTAAAAACTCATCCATGACGCTATCCGCCCGGCCGGATTTGGTCAGTTCAATTGCCGCGGCGAAGCCCTTGGATTGCTGCGTGTGGAGGACCAGATCCGCCTCGTCGAAGCGCTTTCTCAGAAGCCCCGCCACTTTGTCGATGCCGGGCAGGAGGGTCGGCTGGTCTTTGGCGTATTCCCGGCAAAAGTTGACCTGCGTTTGCAGAATGGCCTCGGCTTGGTTTAGAGGAAGCAGGTAGTGATCGTCGCCGGTGAGGAGAAAGCTGCGTTCCCCGGACTCGGCATCTTTGGCAGACATGCGGAGCTGGGCGATATTCGTCTGCAGGTTCTGAATCTGAAGAAGATGGATATCGGTTCGCTCAGCCAGGATTTCAACAATGAAGAAGACCAGGCTGAACGCAAAGGGAACCGAGAAAAGAAACACGAGTCGCCGCCGTGTATTGGCTGGGACGGGCAGAGGCATTTGGCTTCACTCCATCATGTCACTTCGACTGAACAGGATAGAGACGATTCCAGCGGCGCAGGCACTATGTTGCAGATTCTGCCGTGAGCTTTGTGATTGCTAGAAGCACGTTCGGGCTTCAAAAACAGCAAACCCGCCTTACCAACAGGCGGGTCAGCTTGAAGCAGAAAGGAGGTACTTTATATGTATCTTCTGGCGTTGGTTGCCGTTTTGATTCTAATCAGACGGCGACGAACCAGGCTAAAGATCGAACTTGATCTGTAAACCTGATCGCAGGGGCTGGCAGATCACAACTGCTGGCCCTTAGATGCCATTGTAACGCGTTTGCAGGCTTACGCAAGTAGCAGCGAGCGCTTGTAAGTGAATTTTTTCCAGCAACATCCGTTCAAAATCATAGTAGGCCAGTCCCAACGGAAGGGCATACTGGGCGCGGATCACCTCGGCGGGCGCCAAATGCGGCTGATCTATCGCCAACAGGCGCGCGGCCCGCACGCGGTGGGCAAAGCAAGGCGGGAATAGTTCATCCAGATCGACGCAGGCGAATTTGACGCGTGCGGAGTTCATATCACCCCGAAAGATCACGTCTAAGCAGGCGGAAGCCGCTAACGCGGAATTGCGCAGGCGCGGCTCACAATGCGCGGCATGGGTGACGGCTTCACGGTCCCAGCTATCAGCCAGGCGGAAGTCACCCAAATCAAGCGCCCAGTCGGACATCGTCCGGGCCACCACGACTCTGGCGCCGGAACGGCTAGCGCGATGGATGGCTAAACGATCCATGAGCGGCTTCGGGTAGTCAGACGGGCGAATGGCGTGCAGCCGGAGTTGGCTGATGAGATAAACCAGTTCTAGCTCGTGCGCCTCAATGCCATTGTGAAACAGCATCCAGAATAGGGTGGCGTCATTGCGGACGGCTGCCCGCGCGCCATTCGGAACCAGCCCCAGAATGAAGATAAATAAGTTCATTTGCGCCAATGCGCACCAGAAGATGTGCTCAAT
>DASZMF010000461.1:0-5013 GCA_035552035.1 Candidatus Angelobacter sp. | reverse complement strand
AAGAGTGTGTACGTATTTTAGGCCCCTCGCGATTCAAGATTGAATATGTCAAACAGATTATAGAAGTCGACAAAGAGCTTCGCGCCCTCCCATTTGCTTCACTTGATTTGATTGGCCTTTTTCAGCGTCATGTGGCTTGCTGTAAGAATGCAGCGGCGAGTTATGAAGAATTATTCGAAAATCATACACGCAAACTCTACGATATAGATTTGTTGTTGCGAACAACTAACTATGGGTTAACCAATCTACTGCTTATGCTTGAAGGCACATTGTCTGGATCTTTTTGGGTCATGACAGAATTACAGCGAATCACATCAGACGCACTCCAGACAATGGAATCAATGCCAGAGATTCTCCCCAAACAAAGCCGTTTGGCTGGCTCACTCGTATTTAAAAAAGGTGAGCTGAATCTGATATCCAAAAAACGGAAGCTGCGATAAATGTTAGCGGGCGTGACCGACACCCATGCCTTAATCTGGTTTGCGAATAACCAGCGAGACAAGATTGGCGAAAGCGCGCGGAAGATATTTGCTGCAGCAGATCGCAGGGATGGCACGGGCTTAGTTGTGGTTCCGAGCACAGTGCTGCATGAAATTTCTTGTTTGCTCATTTCAAATAAAATTCAATTGAAATCTGATTTCTCCCATTGGGTCACAGCGCTTGACCGTCATGGCTACTTTCAGGTTTTGGATGTAACAGCCGATATGGTTGTGACTTCCCATTCGTTTCAGATGATAAAAGATCCATTTGACCGTCTCATCATGGGCTGTTCCGAGTTCCTAAAACAACCACTACTTACAGCTGATGGGATCATTACTAAATCGAATGTGATTGAGGTAATCTGGGATTAACACTGATCAAAAAAACGCTAAAACAGCCTACGCGAGGGTGCGGAAGAAGGTTCAGGTCAAAGAAAGCCCTTGAGCCCGGTTGATCAACGCGACACAATGAGGGTACGTGTTTACTTATAAAGGCGTTGACCACATTGCGCTGGTGACCAAGAAGCTTGCATCCATGAAGAGCTTTTACCTGGAGCTGGGGCTGACCTTGGAGCAGGAAGGCAAAGTCAAAGCCGGTTACAACGTGGTTACTCTGCGGGCTGGGGAGTCGCTGATCGATTTGTTCGAAGCTTCGCCGACAAATCCTGCTCCGGCGGCCAATTTGAGTGAAGGACACTTCTGTCTATCTGCCACGGGTTCAAGCATTTACGATGTTATCGCCACGCTGAAGCGCAAGGGGCTTGACCCCACGCAAGCCGAGGTAAATAACGGGTCTAAAGGCAAAGGACTGTCCATTTGGGTGCGCGATCCTGACGGGAATAAGGTGGAGATCAAAGTGGATTAGGCAAGTAGCAAGAATGACAACATCTGCACACCTTTAAGGGCATAAGAACTCGCCAAACCCGCATAAACAGGGGCCCTTCGGCAAAAACAGGAAAGCAGCTACTCTCAAACGTGCATACACTTTGTGCTTGGTACATGTCCTAAATCCATCTTGCGGATGTACTAAGTAAAAGCTTCTAATCACTCCCAAGCCCGAGTGATCAGGTCAACAAAGAATAAAAGAACAGGCTGGCGTACCCTCAAATCCCCCGAGTCGCCGATTGTCCTAGTCCTCCAGGAGAAGTTTATGCAGATCGGTGTCTATGGTTGCGGTTATCTGGGTACGGTGGTGGCTGCGTGTCTGGCTGATTTCGGAGTTCCCGTTACAGCGTACGGCAGTGATTCAGTCAACACCACGTTGCTGGCCAGCGGCATTTTGCCCTTCCACGAAAAGAACTTAAGTGACATTGTCCGCCGCGGCGTTCGTTCCGGCAGGCTGATGTATTCCACTCACCTGCAGTCGATGGTGCAGCGCGCGGAAATTATTTACATGGCGGAAGACGCCAATCGGGACATGGAAGCAATCTCCATGGAGATTGCCAATTACTGTGACCACGGTCAGATTCTGGTCCTGGTGACCCCTGTACCAGTGGGCACAGCAACCCGGATTGAAGAACGGTTGAAAGCGTCCGGACGGAACATAACGGTTGTGTCCCATCCGCTGTTCCTTTCTGAAGGTTGCGCGGTGGAAGATTTCAACTGGCCAGACCGGATTGTTCTGGGTACGGCTTCGGCTGCGGCCGTAACCGCCCTGAAAGCTTTGTACCGTCCGCTGGTGATGCGCGGCGTTCCCGTGATTGTTACCAGCCATCAGACAGCTGAACTGGTTCGCGAAGCCTCAACAGCTTTCCTGGCGACCAAAGTTTCTTTCATCAACGAACTCTCAAGTTTGTGCGAACACATTAATGCAGATGCGGTTGATTTGTCTTTAGCTCTTGGCCTGGACAAACGCATTGCGCCGCGCTCTCTGCAACCCGGCTCGCTGGGCGGAAGCTTTACTGAATCTGACATGGACTCGCTGGCCAACCTGGCCGCCGGCTCCGGCGTGTCATTGAAGATCCTGACGGCAGCGCGCGAAGTGAACCACGAATTCTGCGCCCGCATTATGAAGAAAATTTCCGGCGCCATGGGCACGGTCGAAGGCAAGCAGGTCGGCCTGCTTGGCCTGGCTTTCAAGCCGAACACCAACTCTGTTGTAAGTTCCGGCTCTATCCGGCTGGCCCGCAGCCTGATGGAAAGCGGCGCGCATGTGAAAGCCTATGATCCCATCGCAATGCCGGACGCGCAGCAGGAATTGACCGGCAACGTTCGCTACTGCGACTCAGCTTATTCCGTGGCTGAAGGCGCGGACGCGCTGGTGCTTGGCACCGGCTGGCCGGAATTCCGCACGCTGGATTTCGATCGCATTCGCCGGATCATTCGCAACCCTGTGGTTGTGGACACCAAGAACCTGCTCGATGGTCCGCGCATGAAAGCGCTGGGCTTTGAATATCTGGGTGTGGGCCGCGCATAAAAACTTTCTCATCCAATTTAAAAGCCCTCGTTCATTGGCGAGGGCTTTTTTTGCTCGATGATTTTCCTGATGCAATGAAGACTGGTTATTTCTCGCCTTCAACATCGCCCATCTGCTGGGTAAGGTAGCGCTCATAGCCCAGTTCTTTGATCTGGTGCACCTGGGCCTCCAGCCAATCCACGTGGTCTTCTTCGTCTTTCAAAAGCACCACCAGCAGATCGCGCGTGCCATTGTCTTTCTGTTCCGTGGCAATCTGTACGGCAGCGTTGTATTGTTTTACGGCTGCAATCTCCAGCGCGAGATCGCTTTCAATCATGTCCCTTACGTTGGAGCCAACTTTTAGCTCCAGCGGCTGCATGGAAGGCGTGCCATCCAGGAATAAGATTCGTTCGATGAGAACTTCAGCGTGCTTCATCTCACCGATGGACTGCTTCTTGATGTAGCCGGCAAGCCGGTCGTATCCCCAGTTTTCACACATTTCTGCGTGCAGGAAATACTGATTGATGGCCGTCAACTCTTCGCGAAGAGCCTCATTCAATTCGTGCAGAACTTTAGGATTTCCCTTCATGCGCAGAATGGTAGCACAACCGGCAGACGGTTGTGCACCAGTGCTGATGAACGCGGCGAAGCTAGGTCCGCTTCACCGGCCGCTCCACCCGCTCAATCACACGTTTCACGTAGCGCGGCTTTTTGCCCTTGAGAACTCTAAATTTTCGGCCGCAAGTGGGACACGCCGGGACGAAGTAAAGCTCCTCGTGCGGCCCCAGCATCAGATGGTCACACTTGCACATCCACGCCACGTGATTGCCCAGCGCGCGACCGTAAGTCTCTTCGCCCTCTTTCCACTGGATCGGCACATCGTCGTAAAATCT
Source organism: Candidatus Angelobacter sp. (assembly GCA_035552035.1). Lineage (GTDB taxonomy): Bacteria > Acidobacteriota > Terriglobia > Terriglobales > Acidobacteriaceae > Angelobacter. The sequence goes on along the minus strand of DASZMF010000461.1, from coordinate 1,246 downwards.
GGCCATGCCTTGGAACCCCCTGATCGTTGGAGTCGCTGAACTTTAAATCCCGTGAGTCATTCTATGCCAGTGCACTCGGTTATAGGCCAGGATTCCGCCGCTAAATCGCCTAAAACCAGCCAAAATGCTCAACAAGGCATATTGAATGCGGCCCTGTCGAGTGTGGCCGCACAATTAATTCGGCAGCAACTTACCCGCCTGAAACTGCATCTTATCGCTTCGCGCTTAAAGGTAATTCTGCGCCTTGTTAGCTTTGGTTCGCGAATAACGTATTTTTGATTCTTCCGATAAACTATCTTCCTTGAATATGCGCGGAAAAAAGGCCAGCCCCCCAGGATTGACCGAGGTACCGTTAGCCAAGGTACCAATCACTATCTCTGAGCCGCGCGACGAGGTCTTTTCCGGCGGCGGAGAACTGGGCGCACGCATCCGCGCTTTTGACTGGTCCAAGACGCCGATGGGGCCGATCGCGCAATGGCCGCAAAGTCTTAAGACGGCCGTCCGTATTCTGATTACCTCCCGCTATGCCATGTGGATGGGCTGGGGACCGGAACTCATCTTCTTATATAACGACGCATACGCCCACATGACCCTGGGCAAGAAACACCCATGGGCGCTGGGCAAACGTGCCAATGAGGTGTGGGCTGAGATATGGACAGACCTGAATTCGCGTGCCCGCGTTGTACTGGAAACCGGCGAAGCCACATGGGACGAGGGGTTGCGCCTGTTCCTGGAACGCAACGATTATCCGGAAGAGACATACCACACTTTTTCCTACAGCCCGCTGACCCAGGACGATGGGAAAGTGAACGGTCTGCTATGCGTGGTAACAGAGGAGACGGAACGCATTATCGGCGAACGGCGGCTGGGATCGTTGCGTACGCTGGCCTCTGGCTTGAGCGCAAAGATCACGGAAGAAGACGTGCTCACCGCAGTAGGTTCCGCCCTGAACACGAACCAGAATGATCTGCCTTTTACACTGACCTATCTTTTTGAAAATGGTGAAACCAGGGCACGGCTGGCATGTTCCACGGGAATCAGCGCAGGGCACCCGGCAGCCCCGGAAATACTTGAAGTGGGTTCCGCAAAAGAAGCCTGGCCCGTCCGCGAACTGCTTAGCCAAAAAAGTTCTGTGGTGGTGGAAAACCTGGCGGAGCGATTTGGAAGCGTCCCCACAGGTTCATGGGACAAACCACCAGCTCGCGCCATGCTGGTTCCCATCACACGGCAAGGGCAGGATGTTCCC